>JANLFZ010000203.1:7680-10759 GCA_024653385.1 Thermoguttaceae bacterium
GGTATCCCTGGGGAGCGGAGGCCTTGGAACGCGCCCGGCAGGAGGACAAGCCGATCTTCCTGTCGATCGGCTATTCGGCGTGCCATTGGTGCCACGTGATGGCCCACGAGAGTTTCGAGAACGCCCGGATCGCCGAGTTCCTCAACAGCCGGTTTGTCTGCATCAAGGTGGACCGCGAGGAGCACCCGGAACTCGACCATCTCTACATGGAGGCCGTGCAGATGCTCTCGGGGCATGGCGGCTGGCCGATGTCGGTCTTTCTCACTCCGGAGCTTGAGCCCTTTTTCGGCGGTACGTACTGGCCGCCCGCGCCGCGCGGTCCGATGCCCGGCTTCCTTCAAGTCCTCGCGGCCGTGGACGAAGCATGGCGCACCCGGCGCGAGGACATTCTGCAACAAGCGCGCACGCTGACGGCCCTGCTTCGGGACGACGCGCGCGAGGGCGTGTCTGGCGGCGCGGCGCCCGGGCGCGACCTATTGGATCAGGCCTACGCCACGTTGAGCCGAGCGTTCGACGCGACGTGGGGCGGTTTCGGCGGAGCCCCGAAGTTCCCGCAGCCCTTGCACCTGCGCCTGCTGCTGCGACGTTGGGGCCGCTCGGGAGAGAAAGCGGCGCTGGACATGGTGCGCGTCACGCTCGACCGCATGGCCGCCGGCGGCATCTACGATCACCTCGGCGGCGGCTTTCACCGCTACAGTACCGACCCACGCTGGCTCGTGCCGCACTTCGAGAAGATGCTGTACGACAATGCCTTGTTGAGCGTGTGCTATCTCGAAGCCTGGCAAGCGACGGGCGACCCGCGATACGCCCGCATCGTCCGCGAGACGCTCGACTATGTGCTTTGCGACATGACCGACCCGGCCGGCGGCTTCCACTCGACCGAAGACGCCGACAGCGAGGGCCGCGAGGGTCTCTATTACCTTTGGACGCTCGACGAGGTTCGCCGCGTGCTCGGACCCGAGAAGGCCGAGACGTTTGCCTACGTGTACGATGTGACCGCCTCCGGCAATTTCGAAGGCCGGAATATCCTCAACCTGCCGAAGACGATCGAGCAGGTAGCCCGGCTCCGCCAGCGCGACCTCGGGGAACTCGAGGGAGAACTAGCGGCCGGCCGCCGCGCGCTGTTCGAGGCCCGATCGAAGCGCATCCGGCCGGGCAGGGACGACAAGGTGGTTGTCGCCTGGAACGGCCTGATGATCGAGGCCCTGGCCCGAGCCGCAGCCGCGCTCGGCGAGCCGCGCTATCTTCGGGCCGCTCGAACGGCCGCGGATTTCCTCCTGACCGACCTGCGGCGCGACGACGGCCGGCTGTGGCACACGTGGCGCGCAGGCCGCCCGAGCATCGATGGGTTCCTCGACGATTACGCCGCGCTGGTCAATGGCCTGCTCTGGCTCTACGAGGCCGAGTTCGACGAGCGATGGATCGACGAGGCGCTTCGCCTGGCCGAGCAGATGGTCGATCGCTTCGCCGACCGCGACCGCGGTGGGTTCTTCATGGCGGCGGCCGATCATGGGTCGCTCATCGTGCGCAAGAAAGACCTGTTCGACAGCGCCACGCCCAGCGGCGGCGGGCTGGCGACCGCGGTCCTAGGGCGCCTGGGCAGGCTCTGCGGTCGAGGCGATTTCCTGGAACTCGCCGAGAGGGCCCTCCAAGACGCCCTGCCGCGCATGGAGCAATTCCCCATGGGAACCGCGCAGTGGCTCCTGGCCCTCGACACCGCCCTGGGGCCCACCCCCGAGGTCGTGGTGCTCGGTTCGCTCGACGAGGCGGCGACCGGCGAGGTCCTCGATCGACTCCGCCGCCGGTACATCCCCGACAAGATCGTGGCCTTTCGCCGCGATGCCTCGACGGGCGGCCGCCGGTCGCCGGCCCTGGAAGGGATTTTCGGCGGCAAGGCGTCGATCCCTCCCGGACCGACCGTCTACGTGTGCGAGAACTTCACGTGCCAGGCCCCGGTTTCGGGCAAAGACGCTGCCCTGGGCGCGGTGGCCGCCCTCGGATCGGTCGTTTGACAGGGGAAACGCAACGGCCGCCAAGGGCAGGCCGCTTGCCCGCGCACAACAGGACTAGCCCAACTTCTCCGGAACCTCCTTCATGGGGCCCATCCATCGAAGCTGCCGCTGAATCTGATCCGACATGCGGTACTTGCGGGCCACGTCGGCGAGCTTCGCGCCACGGAGGTCGATCCGTGCCAGGTCGTACTGACCCAGGCCGCACTGGGCGCAGAAACTCAAGTACCCTACCCAAGACGGGTCGATCTCCATGGCGGCCAGGGCCACGCGGTCGGCGGCAATGAAGTCGGTCGAAGCGATCGCCAACCGGGAGGGCACCGGGGTGCCGTCGTTGGGGCCGTTGCCTTCCATACCCTCGAAACCGTCGATCACCGTCGCGCCCCAGCAGGGCTTCAGCCGCTGGGCAGTCAGCATGATGTCGACATGCGTCTGGCGCACGCCGCCGTGGTAAAGCCGCTTGTCGTTCCATCGCGGGCTTTCCTTGCGCCGGCTGTGCAGCGGGGCGCCCAAGGCCATGTTCTTGACCGATAACGTGGCGACGACCGTGTTGTGGGTCTTCATGATGGCCGAGCAAATCACGAACGCCTCGGGGTCCAAGAGCCTCGCGGCCAGGCGGACCGGCACCGCATGAAGGTCGCCGTTGAGGATGGTATGGGTTTCGTACGCCCCCTCCTCGTTCAGGTCGACGAGGCTGACCTGGAGTGGCTTGTGCTCCGCGACGACCTCGCGGTAACGGAAATGGTCGTACCCTTCGGTCGTAAAGCCCGCCGACGACTCGGCGATGACCACCGGACCCTTGAAGCGCGGCGCGAGAAAATCGAGGATGCCGTGCAGCGCGTCGACGTGCGTCGAGGCGAGTTGGTTCGCCGTGTTGACGATGTTCGGCTTGATGACCACGTACTTCTTCGTCTTGAGCACCGGGACGATCTGCTCTTCGATGGCCACCAGCGACTCGCAGATATTCTTGCGCCGGCTCTCGCCGTGGGCCAGCGCCACCACGGACCGGCGCTGGGCCCCCTTCGCGGGCGCGGCCGACGTGATCGGCGGCGCGCCTGACGACTCCGGCG
>JANLFZ010000204.1:0-2301 GCA_024653385.1 Thermoguttaceae bacterium
GCCGATCTGGTGGCCGACGTGCTTGCCCTGGTGCGTCCCACGGCGGAACACCTGGGGGTGCGCCTGGAGTCGGTCGCAACCTCCGAACCGCTGGTCTTCCTGGCCGATCCGGCGGCGGCCCGGCAACTGGTGAGCAATCTGGTCCTCAACGCCTGCGAGGCCGCCAAGGACGCGCGAAACGGCGCGCCGCGGGTGGCCGTGAGCATGGCGCGGGTATCGGACGCATGGGGCGAGATTCGCGTGGTCGACAATGGCCCGGGACCGCCGGCATCGGTCGAGGAAGCCCTTTTCGAGCCGTTCGTGACGAGCAAGCCCGATGGCATGGGGCTTGGGTTGTTCGTCGCCCGCCAGATCGCCGAGGCCCACGGGGGTTGCCTGCGCTGGGAGCGTCGCGCGGCGGAGACCTGTTTCTGCTTCCGGTTTCCTTTGCACCGGCCCGGAGCCGACAATGGGACACCTTCTGATCGTGGATGACGAACCGAGCATTTGCTGGGGAATCGCCAGGCTGGCCGGCGATCTCGGGCACACGGCGTCGGTGGCCGCGTCGGCCGAGCAGGCCCTGGCGGCGGCCGCGTCGCCCAGGCCCGATCTGATCTTGCTCGATGTGCGGCTGCCGGGCATGGACGGCCTGACGGCCATCGACGCCTTGCGCGAGCGGCTCGGCGGTGTGCCCATCGTCGTCATGACCGCCTATGGCGACCTGTCGATCGCCGTCGAGGCCGTGCGCAAAGGGGCCTTCGACTACCTCGTCAAACCGTTCGAACTCAGCGTGGTCGAACGCGCGATCCAACGGGCGTTCGTGGGGCGCGAGGCTCAGAAAGCACCAAGCGTTGCGCCCGAAAACGGCTCTTCCGAAGGACGGATCGTCGGCTCGTCCAAGGCGATGCAGGAGGTGTTCAAGCGGATCGCGGTCGTGGCGCCCACCACGGCGTGCGTCCACCTGCGGGGAGAAAGCGGCACGGGCAAGGAACTGGTCGCCCGCGCGATCCATCGCTTCAGCGGCCGGGCGAGCGGGCCCTTCATCGCCGTGAACATCGCGGCGCTTAGCCCGTCCCTGGCCGAAAGCGAGTTGTTCGGGCACGCCCGAGGAGCATTCACCGGGGCCGATCATCCGCACACCGGGCTCTTGGAGCGGGCTCACGGGGGGACGCTGTTCATCGACGAGGTGGCCGACATCCCCCTGGCGCTCCAGGTGAAGCTCCTCCGCGTTCTCGAATACGGCGAAGTGCTTCCCGTCGGCGCCGCCAAGCCCGTTCGCTGCGACTTCCGCGTGATTTCGGCGACGCACCAGAACCTGTCCCAGCGGGTCACCGAGGGGGCCTTTCGGCACGACTTGTATTTTCGTCTGGTGACGTTCGAGATCGAGATTCCCCCGCTTCGCGATCGCCGCGAGGACATCCGCGAGCTGACCGACTACTTTCTCGAGGGGCTGGCGGCCCGGAACGGGTGTTCCCGGCCTCCCGTGCCCGAATCGACGCACGGCGTGCTCCAACAGCGCTCGTGGTGGGGCAACGTGCGCGAGCTGCGCAACGCGCTGGAACACGCGATGATTCTCGCCCGAGGCGGTCCACTCTTGGCAGAGCATCTTCCGCCCCCGATGCCGCCCACCGTTACCGGCACCGGTCGCGACGAGATGCTCGCTTCGATGGTCAGCCGCTGGACCGAGGCGGAACTCCAACGGAATCCCGACGGGGGCAATCTGCACCAACGACTTCTGCAAATCGTCGAGCCACCATTGTTCGAGGCAGTCTTGGAACGGCATCACGGTCAGTATCTGGCGGCCGCTCGGCAACTGGGCCTTCACCGGGTGACGCTCAAGAAGAAGATGGACGAGGTTCTCAAGAAAAGGTCTACCGGCCCCTAGAATTCCGCCAGCCCGCGTGGCAATATTCAGAACCTGGGCGCAGCGCAGTCGGCTTGCACGTCCCACGGTCCAGCGGGGCACGCTCTCTGGCCGGTTGTCAACCAAAAAGACATGACAGCCATGAACGATATGAAAGTTTTCAGCGGACGAGCGAACCCCGAGTTTGCCCAGAAGATGTGCGACTACCTGGGGATTCCCCTCGGACGAGTCAGCCTTGGCAACTTTCCAGACGGGGAAATCTCGTGCAAGATCGAGGAGGACATCCGCGGACGCGACATCTTCATCGTTCAGCCCACTTGCACGCCGGTCAACGAGAACCTGATGGAGCTGTTGATCATGATCGACAGCGTCAAGCGGGCCAGCGCCGAGCGGATCACGGCGGTTGTCCCCTATTTTGGGTACGCCCGGCAGGACCGAAAGGATGAGGGCCGTGTCCC
>JANLFZ010000204.1:2311-4390 GCA_024653385.1 Thermoguttaceae bacterium
CCCCATTACGGCCAAACTCGCGGCCAATCTCATCACCCGCGCGGGCGCGGATCGGCTGTTGGCCATGGACCTCCACGCGGCCCAAATCCAGGGGTTCTTCGACATACCGGTCGACCATCTCTTCGCGGCTCCGGTGATCGACCACTATTTCGCCGAAAAGGGTTTCCACGACGACGACGTGGTGATCGTCAGCCCGGACGAGGGGAGCATCAAGCGGGTGCTCAAGCACGTTTCGCGTCTTGGGGGAAAGCTGGCGATCGTGGACAAGCGCAGGATTGGCGGCACGACCAAGCAGGCGAACCTGATTGGTGCCCCGATCGAGGGGAAGATCGCCCTGATCTTCGACGACATGATCAGCACGGCCAGTTCCATTACGGGGGCTGCGGCGATGGTGGCGGACGCAGGCGCGCGCGAGATCTATCTGGCAGCGACGCATGGCATTTTGTGCGGACCGGCGCCCGAGCGGCTCTTGCGGTCGCCCGCCCGCGAAGTCGTCATCACCGACACGATTCCTCTAACCCCCGAAAGGGCGATCCCGAAGATCAAGGTCTTGTCGGTGGCCTCTTTGTTGGGGGAGGCGGTTAAACGGATCCACCGCAACGAATCGGTCAGCCGGCTGTTCAACTGAAAACCGGCCGCGTGGGGTTGAAATCCGCCCGGATTCCCGGACAATAAGTGGTTTGTTCCCCAGGCGGCCGTCAGCAACTGAGGACATCATGGCGGAAGTACTGCACGTAGAAGCCCGCGAGACCAGGGGTAAGCGCGACGCCCGGCGACAACGGCGTTCGGGCAAGATTCCCGCGGTCTTGTATGGACATGGCCAGGAGACGCTCAGCCTCACCCTTTCGGCGGAGGAGTTCGACGCCGCAATGCGGCATGGGGCGCGATTGGTCCGATTGACCGGCGCCGTGGACGAGCAGGCGTTTGTCCGCGAATTGCAGTGGGACACGTGGGGCACCCACGTCTTGCACGTCGATTTCACCCGGGTTTCCGAGCACGAGCGGGTGCGGGTGGAGGTGCCGGTGGAGTTGCGCGGCGAGGCCCCGGGGGTCAAGGCCGGCGGCGTCATCAAACAGGCGATCCATCAGATCGAGATCGAGTGCGAGGCCACGGCCATCCCCGACAAGATCCACGTCAGCATCAACCGGCTGGAATTGGGCCAACAAATCACGGTCGGCCAGATCGAGCTGCCCCCGACGGTCAAGATCCTCGCGGATCCCACCGAGTTGGTCGTCGAGTGCCACGAACCCGTGGAAGTCGCCGAAGAGGCCGCTGCCCCGGCCGAGGGCGAGCCCGAGGTCATTGGCCGCAAGAAGGAAGAAGGAGAGGAGGAAACCGAGGAATAGCATCGAGTTCGAGGTCGTCGGGTGCGGTGGTTATGGCGTTGGTTCCGGCGCGCCGAGGCCGAGGGGCCCCCTCCAATGAAATTGGTCGTTGGACTGGGCAATCCCGGGCGCAAGTACGAGGCCACGCGGCACAACCTGGGCTATCGGGTGGTGGCCGAACTGGCCAAGAGGCACGGCGGAGCCCGACCACGCCAGCGCTTTCGCGGGGAAACCGTCGAGGTGGACTTGGAGGGTGTTAGGACGCTGCTTCTGAGTCCCACGACGTACATGAACCACAGCGGCGCCAGCGTGTTGGAAGCGCGCGATTTCTTCAAGCTGCCGTGCCAGGACCTTTTGGTGGTGTGCGACGACATGAGCCTTCCCGTGGGAAAACTGCGGTTTCGGGCATCGGGATCGTCGGGCGGCCAGAAGGGTTTGGAAGACATCATTCGACGACTGGGAACCGAGGATTTCCCCCGATTGCGCATAGGAATTGGATCGCCCCCGCCCGGCTGGGACGCGGCCGATTTCGTCCTGAGCCGGTTCGCCGAATCCGAAGAGCCGCAGATCGACGACGCGGTTCTCCGGGCGGCGGACGCCGTGGCCGACTGGGCCCGCCACGGCATCCAGTTCTGCATGAACCGTTACAACTGAATCAGCACGAGGAGCAAAGCCTTGCCAGCCAATGTCTATGAGGGGATGTTCATCCTGGATTCGAACCGCTTCGCGCGCGATCCGGAGGGGGTTTCGGGTC
>JANLFZ010000204.1:4400-8824 GCA_024653385.1 Thermoguttaceae bacterium
CGAAGATGATCCGCGAGGCTGGCGGCGACGTGCTGGTCAGCCGACTCTGGGAAGAGCGGCGATTGGCGTATCCCATCCGGGGGCACCGGAAAGGCACCTACTGGCTTACCTATTTCCGTTTGGAGGGAGGGGCGCTCTCGGCCTTGAAACACCGTTTCCAGCTCAGCGAGAGCATCCTCCGCTTCCTGTTTGTCAAGGTCGACCCGCGGATCGTCGACACGTTGGTGCAACACGCCCTGGCAGGTCCGGCGGCCCTGGCAGCCCAGCACCAGGCGGCCGAGGCTCGTCATGCCGCTCCGGAAGCCGCCCCCATTGAGGAAGAGGCGGTGGTCGAGCAAGAGTAGCGTGAGCCCTTGGGCCGTTGGGGAGCCTGCTTGCACCCGGCGGGGCGATCTGCTAGCGTGGAAGGCGTGGCCGGTGGTATACAGATGTAGATGGTCGCAGGGGAACCAACAGGCATGGCTAGCTACAACCGCGTGGTCTTGATGGGCAACCTGACCCGGGATCCGAACCTTCGGTACCTGCCCAGCGGCATGGCCGTCTGCGAGCTGGGCTTGGCGGTCAACGACCGCCGGAAGAACGCGGCGGGCGAGTGGGTCGACGAGCCGACCTTTGTCGATGTCACGTTTTTCGACCGCCAGGCGGAGACGGCGGGCGAATACCTGACCAAAGGGTCGCCGGTGCTGATCGAGGGGCGGTTGAAGATGGACCGGTGGCAGGACAAGAACGACGGACAAATGCGGACCAAACTGAAAGTCAACGGCGACCGGCTGGTGCTCCTCGGCGGCCGTCCCGGCTCCGGAGGGGAGGGCGGCGCGCCGTCCCCGAGGCCGGCCGCGCGTCGCGAAAACCAGTATTCGCAGCCGGTCTCCGCCCCGGAGGACGTGGAGCCGCCGCCACCACCTCCGGATGCCCCCCAAGGAGACGATATCCCCTTCTGACATCCGATCCTTTCGCCCGCCGGAGGTCTGCGGCTTCCTGGCACCTCTCCTCGGAGACCCAAGACGCCGGCGCGGCCTTGCGAACCGATCTGCCATCGAAGGACAACGACATCATGTCCAAGACCAAGAATGCTGCTTCCAACCGACGCCCCCTCGGCCGCGCCAAGCGGCTTCCCCGCGGTCCTCACGGCGGTATCCAACTCCTGTTGGTGCAATCCGTCGAGCACCTGGGCAAGCAGGGCGACGTGGTCGAGGTCAAGCCGGGCTATGCCGTGAACTACCTGTTGCCCCAGGGCTTGGCGACCATCGCCACCGACCATCACAAGCGCATGGTCGAGAAGCATAAGGCGCGGCTCGCCGAGATCCAAAAGGCGCGGCTCAAGGGGCTTCAGGAACTGGCCGACAACCTGGCCAAGCAGAGCATCACGATCGAGGCCAACGCGAACGAGGAAGGCCATCTGTACGGCTCGGTCGGCCCGGTGGACATTGCCAACGCGGTCAAGAAGATCGGCATGACGATCATGCCGGACCAGGTGCGGCTCCAGGGCCCTCTCAAGGAGCTGGGCCTCTACACGGTGAAGATCCACCTCGGCCAAGAGATCGTCGCCGACCTGAAGGTCTGGGTCGTGCCCTCGATGACCGAAGAACAGCCGGCGGCCCAGGAAACCAAGTCATAGCGGCCAGCGGTCCAGTTCGTTTTTTTCCAGGGAGGGCATTGCCATGGTGGGCGCGCGGGTCGACGGCGCGCACGCGGCCGAACGCGTGCCTTCGGAAATTCTCGATCGTCTGCCTCCGCACAACCTCGAGGCCGAACGAGGCGTGTTGGGGAGCATCCTCCTCGATCCGAGCCTCTGCGACGACGTCGTGCTGGTGCTCCGCCCCGAGGATTTCTACGCCGATCCCCATCGCCGGCTTTTCAGCCACATGGTGGCCATGCACGACGAGGGAAAGCGGATCGACGCGACCTTGATCGTCGAGCGACTCAAGCAGAAGGGCGACTTCGAGGCCGTCGGCGGGGCGGCCTACCTGGCCGAGATCATCCACAGCGTGCCCGTGGCGGCCCACGCCCTCTATTACGCGAACATCGTCCGCGACAAGGCCATGCTCCGCGACCTGATCCACGCGAGCACGGCCATCCTGCGCGACGCCTACGACCCGACCCTCGACCCCCAGGAGCTGGTCAGCCGCTCCGAGGAACGCATATTCGCGGTGCACGACCAGCGGTCCAGCGACCAGGTCGCCTCGATCAACGATGTCCTGCTCAAGGCGTTCGACGAGATCGACCGGCGCATGCAAGGCGGCGCGGCGGGCGTGCCCACGGGGTTTACCGACCTGGACGAACTGACCGGCGGACTCCACCCGTCGGAACTGATCATCCTGGCGGCACGGCCCAGCATGGGCAAGACCGCGCTGGCGTTGAACATCGCCGAGAACGTGGCGGTCAAGGCCAATGTGCCCACGCTGTTCGTCAGCCTGGAGATGTCGCGGCAAGAGCTTGCCCAGCGGATGCTGTGCTCGCGCGGCAAGATCAACGGCCGGAAATTCCGCAGCTCGTTTCTCTCGGCCGAAGACCGCACCAAACTGGTCGAGGCCTCGTCGATCCTCAGCAAGGCCCCGCTGTACATCGACGACTCGCCGAGCCGCACGGTCACCGAGATCGCCGCCTGCGCGCGGCGGCTGAAGCGGAAGGCCAACCTGGGTTTCGTGGCGATCGACTACCTCCAGTTGATCGAGCCCGACAATCCCAAGGACCCGCGCCAAGAGCAAGTGGCCAAGATCGCGCGGCGGCTCAAGGGCATGGCCCGCGAGCTGAACCTGCCCGTCCTGTGCCTGGCCCAGTTGAACCGCCAGGCCGAGGTCGCGCGAGAGAACCGGCCCAAGCTGAGCCATCTGCGCGAGTCGGGGGCCATCGAGCAAGACGCCGACGTGGTGATGTTCATCCACCGGGAAGAATACGGCCTTTCGCCCGAGGAAGCCCAGGAGCAGAACGTCGCGGGCAAGGCCGAGTTGATCGTCGCCAAACAGCGCAACGGCCCGACCGACGACGTCCCGCTCGTCTGGCGCAAGGAGTACACCACGTTCGAAAACGCCGCCACGAAGCCGTACGACGAGTTCGCGCCGTTCGACGGCGGGTTCTAGGGCCGGCCGCGACGCCCGGCCAGCGGGCCCTCAGTCGTTCTGCGCCTGGCGGTCGGCCTGGACGGCTTGGGCGGGCGGGGCGCCGTGGAACGCCAATTGGAGGTAATCGACGCTGATCGCCAACGCCTCGTCGAGGTAGTGATCGCGCTTGATCTCCT
This sequence comes from Thermoguttaceae bacterium, assembly GCA_024653385.1. Classification (GTDB taxonomy): domain Bacteria; phylum Planctomycetota; class Planctomycetia; order Pirellulales; family Thermoguttaceae; genus JANLFZ01. The sequence goes on from JANLFZ010000204.1 coordinate 7,639, forward strand.
TGCCGCCCGATTCCTGAAGCTCCTCGAGTTGTTTCTCGTCCTCGCGGTCGGCGTTCAGTTCCGCCCGCTCCGCCAGGAACTTCTGCTCGTTGAGCGAGACGAACTTCTTCTTCTTTTGTTCCTCGTAGCGGGCGATGTTCTTGAGGACCTTCCGGAACTCCTCGGACGAACGGATCCGCAGCGCCGACAGCTCGCGGAGGCGTTCGACCAGCGCCTTGTTGACGTAGCCGAACCGCTGGTGTTCCTGCGGGGGAACGCGGTCGAACGGGATGGCATAGTCGAGGTCCGCCTCGGAGATGTCCTCGAGGTGCGAGGTGATCGACGGCCACTCGATGTCGGCCAGCACGCCCCGTTTCTGGGTGCTGTCGCCGTCGGGGCGATAGAACTGCTGCATGGTGATTTTCAGGGCCCCGAGCTTGGGCGAGTTGGGCAGCCGGTAGAGTTCCTCGCCCACGTCGCGGAGGCTTTGCACCGTGCCCTTGCCGTGCGTCGCGTGGTCGCCCACGATCAGCCCCCGGCCGTAGTCCTGGATGGCGCCGGCGAGGATCTCGCTGGCCGACGCGCTGAACTTGCTGATGAGCACGACCATGGGGCCTTTCCAGGCCATGCCGCTTTCGACGTCGGGGTACGGGTGGATCCGCCCGTCGGCGTCCTTGACTTGCACCACGGGCCCCTCGTCCAGGAACAAGCCGGTCAGGCTGATCGCCTCCTGGAGCGACCCGCCGCCGTTGCGCCGCAGATCGAGCACCAGGGCATCGACGCCTTGCCGGTTGAAATCCTCGAGGATGCGGCGCACGTCGCGCGTGGTGCTCTTGAAGTTCGGCAGCCCGGCGCGAGCGCCGTCCATGTCCATGTAGAAGCTGGGCAGGTCGATCACGCCGATCCGATAGGGCTTCCCGTCGGGCCGCTTGCCCGCCTCGAACACCTTGCTGCGGGCTTCGCTATCCTTCAGTTCCACGGCGGCGCGCGTGATCTCGACGATCTTGCGCTCCTTGCTCCGCCCGCGCATGATCTCCAGGCGGACCACCGTCCCCTTGGGACCGCGAATCAGCTTGACCACGTCGGAGAGCTTCATGTCGACGACGTCTTCGATCGGCCCGTCCTTTCCCTGGCCCACGCCGATGATCTTGTCCTCGACCTTGATCCGACCGTCCTTCTCGGCCGGCCCGCCGGGAATCAGCTTGTT
>JANLFZ010000204.1:8834-10674 GCA_024653385.1 Thermoguttaceae bacterium
ACCACCGTGTAGCCGTCGACCGACTGAAGCGCGGCCCCGATCCCCTCGAGGTTCAACCGCATCTGGATGAGGAAATTGTTCACCGTGTCGGCCGACATGTAGCTGGTGTGCGGGTCGAAGCTCGAACTGAGCGCGGTCAGGTACATCTCCAACAGCTCGTCGTTGTCGGTCTGGTGCATGCGCCGCGCGAAATTGTGGTACCGCCGCTTGAGACGATCGAGGGCCTCCTTGGCCTCGTCCTCGGGCGAGAGTTTCTCCTCGGGCTCTTGGCCGCCGGGCGGCGAGGCCTTGCGCGCCCGTTCGCGGTCCTTCTCCAGGCGGTCGGCCTTCAAGACCAACAGGTCGTACTTGATGCGCTTGCGCCAGCGGTCGCGGGCCTCGGTGGGGTCCTTGGGATGCTGCGCCGCGTCGCGGTCGATCAACATCTCTTCGTCCACGGTGAAATCGTGCGGCATGGCCAACAACTCGTCGACCAGGGCCACGCGCTCGTCCACCCGCTTCAAGAACGTCTGGAACATCGCGTACGCCAGGGCGACGTCCCCCTTCTTGACGTTCTCGACCTCGCTCCGCCGGGCCATGAAGGCGTCGACATCGGACTGGTAGAAGTAGACCTTCATCGGGTCGAGCATCTTGACGAACTGGGTCACGCACCGCCGGGCGATTTCGTCGTCCAAAGGATGCTTGGTCAGGTGCTCCCTGCGCAAAAGCGAGGTGACGGTCTGCGTGATCGCCCGATCCTGGGCCCTGGGACCTTGGGGATCCCCCCATGCCGCCGGCAACCAGGCTGCGGTCAAAGCAAGAACCACGAGCAGGCCGGCAAGCCGGCAAGAGGGTGGAAGCACACGGCGTCTCATCGACGATTCCTCAAGTGTGGAAGAGATAACGGCCGGAATCCTTGCGGGCCTGCGCCATAAGCTGCGCCACCGCAACGAGTTCAATGCATCGTACTCCGAAACCCCGGTTCGAACAAGGCCGATCGGGGCGCCAGCCAAGGCTCGGCCTGGGCCAGTAGCGCCTCGGCAAGAAGAGGATCCGGTCCCAGGGGACCCGTCACCACCCACTCCTTGTGCGGCCATTCGAGCCGAGCCCTCTCGACGCAGGCGGCAATCCGCCGAGTCAGCTTGCCGGGCAGCAGCAAGTGGGGTTGCACCACGATCCGATGCGCATCGCTTGCCGCCAACCGGGGGAGCGACTCTTCGAGCGACGGCCCCGCCATTGCCAGAAAGCACGGCTCGATGCGCAACGCCGGCGCCTGCCGTTGCCGGACTGCCACCAACGAACGCATCTCGCCCAGCGCGCCGGAATCCCGATTGCCGCGTCCCACGACCAGCACCACCGTCTCGTCCCACGGTCTCGGCGGGCAGCCCGACAGGGCCTCGGCCAGACGCCTTGCCGACAACCGAGCGATCACGGGCGACACGCCGACGTGGGGTGCCTGATGCCATGCCACTTGGGAGTGCCGGGCCAGTGCTTCGCCCACGGCCCTGGGGATATCACGCTTCACATGCCCCGCGGCAAAAAGGAACAGCGGCGCCACGACAACGCGGGAGACGCCGCGGTCCACCAAATGGTGGAGTGCCTCGCCGATCCTCGGCCGGACGAACTCCAAGAAACCTAGTTCGACCTGGGTTCCTTGCGCCAGCCGCTCGACTTCAGCCGCGATGCGCCAAACCCCGTGGCATCCCTCCGGCTCGCGGGTACCGTGCCCCACGACCAGCAAACCGGTACTGGGATCGCGCTGGGTCATCAGTGGATTGTAGCGCTGGCGTCCAGCTCGAGCGGGCCGAAAAAACGTGCGCGTCCCCTTCACGCCCGAACGGGACCGTCCCATTTTCTCGCT
>JANLFZ010000205.1:0-8246 GCA_024653385.1 Thermoguttaceae bacterium
GGCCGACGCACGGCCAGAGCGATTGCTGCCGGCTGTGCGGGGCGCGCTGGTTGCGATCGCTTGGATTGCCGTGGGCGTGCCGCTTTTCCTGGCCACGCAACGCTCCGACGAGGGAACGGTCTTCGCGGACCAACGCCTCATAGTCGTCGATCCAGAGAGCTGGTTAGGGCGAGCGTTTCCCTTGCTTTCCCACGTGGAAGAAGGCGAGCAGTTGCGGCGTGGGCGGTGGGTGGTTGTGCTCTACCGCAAGGACTGCCCAATCTGCCGAGAAGAGCTGCCGAGATACGAAGCCCGCGCGCAGCAGTGGATTCGTTCGGCAGAGCACGCGCGCATTGCCTTGGTCGAAATACCGGCGGGCGCCTCTTCCGTGCGCGACCCGCTGCCACCTGGTTCGGCGTGTCTTCATACGAGGTTGAGTGGGGCGAACGTATGGGTCGTGGCGACTCCACTGGAAGTAAGTCTGGTTGACGGTTGGGTGACGCACGTGTCGCGCACGGGAGACGAAGACGATGCGTCATAGAGCAGTGTGCGCTTCGCTGCGCCTTCCTGCAATGGCGGTTGGCCTTGCCCTCGGCCTTGGGGTGCGGGCCATGACCGGCGACCAATCCGCCTCGAGGAGTGCCGGCAACCGCATGGCCCCGGCTGGCGATTGCGGCGCCGCCTGCCTGTATCTCTGCTGCCGGGCGGCTGGAGAGCCCAAGCGCCTACGCGACCTGCGGACACGCCTACGGAGTGTGACCGGGGCCACATCTATGCTCGAACTCAAGCGCGCGGCGGAAGAGATCGGATTTGAAGTCCAAGCGCGTCGGGGAACGTGGGACTCCCTGAATCGCCATCTGCGCGAGAGAGCTTGCGCAGTCTTGCACGTTGACGGAAACCACTTCGTGGGGACGTTCCCCTCGGTTGGAGACGCACGGGTCCTGGTCGCCGACCCCGCGCGCGGCGTGCGCGACATGACTGCGAGCGAGTTTCGCGCCGTGTACGACTGGAACGGCGCCATGTTGATTCTCACAATGCACCACCAGGGGCAAGCGAATCGACCATGAGGAGAGCCACCCCCTTTGTCTGTGCCCTGGCGATCGTGGCGGCAAGCGCCGGCGCGAGCGTTTGGCTGGTCTATCGCGCACGTTCAGCCCTTGCGGGGCCGTTGCGCATGGAACCGACAAGCATCGAACTCGGGGATCTGATGGTTCGCGAGTCGCGCGGCTTCGAGGTTCGCGTCCAGAACGTCAGCGCCCAGACCGTCGAGTTGGCACAGGTCAGTTCCGGTTGCACCTGCACCAACGTCCGCATCGACTCGGCGAGTCCTAGCATGATGCGGCTGGTTTTTGCGGTCAAGGGCCCGATTCGCGGCGCGGCGATGGATGGAAGCATCGAGATTTCGCTTCGGCACCGACGCACCGGCCGCGCGATCACGCTTGCCGTGCCCGTGTCTGGGTTTGTCGTGCAGTAGCGCTAATCGGCGCTGCTGTTCTTGGAAGACTGTGTCCGTGACGTTGAGTGAACGAGGAGGTGAATCATGTGGGAACGAGTTGCGTGGTCGGGGCTGTTGCTTGTCGCGGTGCTCGTGCTGCCCTGCTTGATGTGCTGGGGCGTGACCGAGGCCCGCCTCGGCGATGAGGCTCTCACGACGATGCTCGGTGGGGTCAACCCCAGTTGGTGTAGACCGTGTACGAACTGCAAGACCACATCGACGCCGCGGTGTTCGGACGACACTACCTGTACGAAATACCACGAGTACGATTTCTGTCCTAACCGGACGCAGCAATCGGTGTTTTTTGGTGCAGAGGAGTGCAGTACGAGGTACGGGAACCAGGTTTGCCAACGCGAACAGAACGCTTCGTGGATGAAGTGCTGGGAAACGTCATCGTGCTGGTGTGTTTGGAGCCTGTCCAGCGATCGTTACGTATGCGAACGGAACAAGACCCTCAATGCTGTGAAGGTGATGGCGATCACCGATCATGTCAATTGCCAATCCAGCGCGCCGCCGACCGAATGGTCGCCCAATCCATGCTACTGATTCGTTCGCATCCATCAAGGTTTGCGGTACGGCGTAACGAATACCGCCGCGCTGGCTTTGGCGTGCCTCGGTTCGTCGAGAGCGCGCATGTCAACGCGAAGGACCGTCGCCGTGCGCACGCCCGGGATTCGCGCATCGCTGGGCCGTTTGGCAGGGGAGCAAATACCCTCCTACTTCTGCGAATCGCCGGGACTACGCCGCTGGACGGGTATGAACATCTCTTTGGAATGAGGAGAGCGCTCAAGTGACCACCTTCTTGCTTGTGACCACCGTTTTCGTGGTCGCCGAAACGCCTGCCGAGAATGAGGCCGAACTCGCGCTCTTGGTGCGGCGCGCGGCGCTCAGCTCCCGGGCGAACCTGAAGTCGGGGCAGGGATCAGGCGTTTATCGCGAATACCGGGGCGATGGGAGCCTGGAAGCCGAAATCCCGTTCGAGATCGCCTTTCGCGGGGAAGACAAGTATCACTTGCGGCTCAAGGTCGGCCGAGCACCGCTGGCTCAATCGGCCTTTCAACAGCGCATCGCGGTGTCTGATGGGTCCGCCGCCTTCTCGCGCGATTTCAACACCGCGCCCGGCGACAATCTCGCGATCGAGGCGCACGGGGCGAATTCATTCCAGACCCCCTCCGGCGGGATGCGCGACAACCTGCCCGTCGGCACGGGCGGATTGATACGCGCGGAGCACCTTGAAAAACACCCCTTGCACATGGAGAGGTTGCCCAACGGGAACCTGCGCGGCCGGTACAAACCTTCCCCGGAGGTGGTCTTCGAGGCCTCGCCGCATACTGCGTACAACGTGATTCGCGCGGAAACCTGGAGCACCGAGAACAGCGGTCAGGTCTGCGAGGTCGATTGGGCCAAGGACCACGGGGTCTGGTATGTGCAACGCAAGAAGGTGCAGTATGTGCGGGCCGGGAAGCCGATCCTGCGATATGAATGGCAGTACGACCGGTTTGAGGCGAACCCGACGCTGCCCGACGAACTATTCACCTTGGCGGCGTTGTCCCTGCGCAAGGAGGACCGCATCCTCGACCTGCGCTCCGGCCACTCCGGCTGGCACCGGGTGGATCCCGTGATTGCCGAGGAGGGTCGGCTGGCCACCATGGCCGAGCAGCTCGAGAAGATGCCCCAGACCCTTGCGGCGTCCCCTCCCGTGGTGCCGTCGGGCGTTCGCATCCTCATCGTGGCGATCAACGCCGCCGCGGTGATTGCGGTGCTGGTGCTCTGGAGGCTTCATCGAGCCCGGGTTCGGCGCGAAACCGTCTAGCGGAACCGTTGCGTGCCCGGAACGCCGGCGGCGTGGCGCGGCGAACGATCGTGAAAGGGCCGACGATTCAGAGCAACACAGACGGCCGATGCACAAGAGCTTGTTGAGGACCGCTGTTGCGCTTTCACGCTCGGCCAACTTGGCTGAGGCCGCGTGCGTTTACGCGATTAGCCTGGCGGTCGTGGTAACCGGAATTCTCTTGGGAGCTTGGGTCTTGGCGCGAGCACCGGTCCCGCCGTGCCCCCGTCACGTGGATTCGAGCGGAAACGCCCTTCTGGAAGCGCTCACGCAATGGAGCGCGCAGTGGCACTTGGAGATCGCCAGCCGTGGATACCGCTACGACCCCCAAAGACAGTCGGCCGTGGCCTACTTTCCGGCCTATCCGATGCTGGTGCGCGCGGTGCGCTGGGGCACGGGGCTCTCGCTTCAAGCGGCGGGTCTGGTCGTTTCCCACGTGCTGCTATTCGGCGCGTTGTGGCTCTTGGCGTTCTACGTGAGGCAACGATTGCCCGACGCGCCGCCGCGACTTCGTTGTCTGGCGCTGCTGGCCTTGGGACTCTTTCCAACGGGAGTGTTCCTGCGCGCGGCCTACACGGAATCGCTGTTCTTGTTCCTTTGTCTGGCGGCGATGTTGGGCATGGAGCGCCGCTGGCCGCTGGTCGCCGTGGCAGGGATCGTGGGGGCGGTGACCGCGGCCCGACCGGTGGGCGTGGCCATGCTCTTGCCGTTGGGGCAGTATGTCTGGACGACGAGTTGCTCATGGCGTCAGGCGGCATGTCGCATGCTGCGTGTTGGACCCCTTGCTGTGTGGGGGCTCGCGGCCTATATGGCCTATCAGGCTTGGGCTTTTGGCGAACCGCTGGCGTTTGCCAAGACGCAAGCCCACTGGCGCATGCGCCTTGCGGCGTCGTGCCCAGAGACGCTCTTGGCGTTGGCCTCGTGGGAACCGATCTGGTCGGTGTATCTCCCTGGCGCGCCGGGCTACTGGCGGAAAATCGATCCCGGCGTTCCCTTGGCGCTGAGCTACCAGTCGGCGAATTGCGTGCTGTTCGTAGGCTCGGTCGTGCTCGTGGTCGTGGGCGGCGCAAAGAAGTGGCTTACAGGTCGAGAAGTGGCGCTGGCTGGGTGTCTGTTGGCGATTCCGTATGTCTTGGCGGCGTATCGGTTCTGCATGGTCAGCCAGGGGCGCTACGTGTCGGTGGTGTTTCCGATCTACTTGGTGCTCGGGCAGTTGCTGTGGCGGATGCCGCGCGTGGCGGCGATGGGCGCACTGATGGTCTCTGCGTTCTACCTCATGGCGTTTGCAGCCATGTTGGCCGCAGGATACCTCGTAGGCTGACACCGCCGTGACGTTGGCCCGACAGACAACCTCCGTGACCGTGGGACAGGGGGTGCGATATGGCGAGGGTGCAGGCGGAGTCGATGCGCGAGGCGGAATCGCGGCGGGTGGAGGCGGGGCACGTGGCCTGGCCGCCCTCACCCCCGGCCCCTCTCCCGCAAGCGGGCGAGGGGAGCAAGACGCCCTCACCCCCGGCCCCTCTCCCGCTTGCGGGCGAGGGGAGAAGTTCGCCTTCATCCCAGGCTTCTCTCCCGCAAGGGGACGAGGGCGTTTCCAGCGCGTGCATTTTGTGCGGGGCTACAAAGGCGCGGGCGGTGTATCCCGAGGCGATTGCTTGGCTCGTGCGGTGTCGGCGGTGCGGGCTGTTGTTTTCCTCGCCCCAGCCCACGGACGACGAATTGGCGCGGATATACGATGCCCAGTACTACGCGCAGTTCGGTTGGAATGCCGCGTGCCAGTCGAACTACCGCCGGGTCAAGCAGGCCAGCGCCGACCGCTTGCTGCGGCAAATCGAGCGGTACGTTGGCCCGGGGCGACTCTTGGATGTGGGAAGCGCGCTGGGCGATCTCTTGGCCGTCGCGGCGCGGCGGGGGTGGAAGGCCGAGGGCGTCGAGCCGAATCCGTTCGCGGTCCAATGCACCGTGGAGATCGTGCCCGAGGCCGAAGTGTTCCGCGGCACGCTGGACGAGTTCGCGGGGCGGGCCGAACAGGGAGCGTCGGAAGACCACCCTCCGTTCGATGCGGTGACCTGCCTGGAGGTGATCGAGCACTTGCGCGATCCCGCGGCGGCGCTGCGGCAGATGCACCGGCTGTTGCGCCACGGAGGAGTCTTGGTCCTGACCACTCCCGACGCCGGCAGTCTGCACGCGCGGCTTTCGGGGCGGCGCTGGGTTCACTTGCATCGCGACCACCTCTGGTACTTCGATCGGCGGTCGCTCGGCGCGCTGGCGAGCCGGGCCGGGTTCGAGATCGTGCAGTGCGGAACGGCCTGGAAGATGTTCAACCTGCGGTACGTCTTCGAGATCCTCGCGCATTATTCGGGCAACGGGCTGGTGCGGGCGCTAAGCCGGGCATCGCTCGGCCGAATGCCTGCGGTCGTCCTGGATCGACGGTTGCCGCCGCTACCCGAGGGTCTGCTGCTGGTCGCGCGGCGTAGGACGGCCTTTCCAGGCCGTCTGAGCGAGACGACGGCCCCGAAGGGCCGTCCTACTGCCGACGTGGAAAAAGCGGCGACAAGTCGCCGGACTTCAAAGGGGTTTACCCTGGTCGAGCTGCTGGTGGTGATGACGATCATCGCGGTGCTCATGGCGCTGTTGCTCCCGGCGGTGCAGGCGTCGCGCGAGGCGGCGCGGCGCACGCACTGCCAGAACAATCTGAAGCAACTCGGTCTTGCCGTGTTGCAGCACGAGAGCACGGCGCGCCACCTGCCGATCAGTGTCAGTCCGTTTCGCGAAGGTCCGCGTCCGTGGCCCAAGCGCGACGGCCGGGGGTGGATCCTCACGATCCTGCCGCACCTCGAGCGCCAGGCCCTTTACGACCAGTTTGCCGCGGTGTTCGGCGGCGATTTCTTCTCGGGCGGGGGACTGAAGGCCCCGGAGGTCGAGCCGGCCATGCGCACGCAACTGCCGGTGCTCCAGTGCCCGTCGGACGGCTCGGCGCGCGAGCTTTCGACCGACCAGTGGCAGTGGGAAGGAACGCCCGTGGCCCTGTCGAACTACAAGGGCTCGATCGGCGACAACCGCATGGGCGGCCCGCAAAGCATGTGGCCGGGGAGCGAGCCCGATTGCATTTCGACGGGCAAGTGCCCGGGCCTTTTTCACCGGCTGACGTACCAACTGCCCATCGAGATCGCGCGGATTCGCGACGGGACGGCGAACACGTTCATGCTGGGCGAGGACGTGCCCGAGCACAACGCCCACAGCGCGGCCTTTTACGCCAACGGCGATTACGCGAGTTGCCATGCGCCGCTGAATTACTTTCCCGACCCGCCGCGTCCGCGCGACTGGTGGGACGTGATGTCGTTCCGCAGCCGTCACCCGGGCGGAGCGTCGTTCTGCTTTGCCGACGGCGGGGTGCGTTTCGTGCGGCAGGACATCGAACATGCCCTGTACCGCGCGCTGAGCACGAAAGCCGGGCGCGAGCCGGTCGAGGCGCCCTAGGCCGCGAAAATCAAAGCAATGGCCGGAGCGGTTCCGTTCACTCGGCCTTGATCTTCAGTTCGGCGAGCGTCTTGCGGAGCCACGCCAGGGAGCGTTCGATCATCGGGCCGCCTTGGCCTTCGCACTCGATGCTCAGCACGCCGTCGTAGCCGTGGTCGCGCAAGATCGCCAGGCACTTCTTGATGTTGTCGGCATTGACGCCTTCGCCCAAGGCGCAATGGCTGACCGCGATGCCGGTCTGCTTGCCGCGGGTGGCGGCGGCCAACGATTCGGAAACGTCCTTGATGTGGACGTGGCTGACGCGGTCGACGAAGCGCCGCAGGAACGCCACCGGGTCTTGCCCCGCGATGAACGTGTTGCCCGTGTCCATGTTCATGCGCAGGTGCGGGCTGGCGCAGAAGTCGAGCATGCGGGCCATGAACTCGGGCTTGGTGGTGAAGTAGCCGTGGGGCTCGATGTTGACCGTGATGCCGTGGGCCTCGGCGATCTCGATGATCTGCTCGTAGCTGCGTTTCATGAGATCCATGGCCTCTTGGTCCGACAGGCCGGCCGGCGCGTGCAAGCCGTCGGTCGTATCGACCCGGGTGCAGCCGACCTGGGCTGCCCATTGGATCGACTTGATGACGTAGGGGACGCCGCGGATCGGGCCGTCCTTGCCCGACAGCGGATACGCCGCATCGACCTGCGAGAACTCCACCCCGTAGCTTTGCATCTTGCGGCGCAGGAGCACCGGGTCTTCGTAGAGGGCCAGGTGGGGGTAATAGCCCAGGCCGTGCGCCCAGCTTATGCCGTCGATCAGACCGCACTCGATATAGTGGAGCCCGTTGGTCTTCGCCCACTCGAGGCATTTGTCGAAGCTGTAGTACGCCGAATTGAACGCGTCGGTGTGGAAGCCGATCTTCATGGTTCGACCTCGTTGGCAAGGGACCCGGTGGAGAAACGCGCGCGATTGTACCCCAGGCCGGCGCGAAGTCCAAGGGAATCCCCCGGCGGCCGGCGATGGCGCCGGGTCTCTGGCGTCCGGCGCGCCGTCGGGTTAGAATGGTCGCGTACTTGGAGACCAACCCATGGACAACGATGGCCCAGCAGGCGTATCCGAGGCCCTGGCATCGAGCGTGCTGGTTCTCAACCGCTCGTACCAGGCGGTCCACGTGGTGGGCGTGCGACGCGCCTTCAGCCTGCTGTGCCGCGAGTTGGCCGAGGTGATCGACACCGAAGACGGGCAGTTCGTCAATTACGATTTCGAGGGCTGGCGCGCCCGGAGCCAACGCCGCGCCCGGCACAAACGCCCCGACGAAGACTGGATCCGCGCGGTCCACTTCGAGATCCAGGCGCCGCGGGTGATCCGGCTGTTGCGGTACGACCGATTGCCCAACCGGTCGCTTCGCCTGAACCGCCACACGGTCTTTGCCCGCGACGAACACCGGTGCCAGTACTGCGGGCGGCGGTATCCGGCCGGGC
>JANLFZ010000205.1:8256-9268 GCA_024653385.1 Thermoguttaceae bacterium
GGGCAATTGAGCCTCGATCACGTGGTTCCCCGCAGCCGTGGGGGAGAAACCACGTGGGAGAACGTCGTGTGCGCCTGTCTGGGCTGTAATGTGAAGAAAGGCGGGCGCACCCCCCAAGAGGCGCACATGCGCCTGGTGGCCAAGCCCACACGCCCGAAGCGCAGTCCGCTATTGACCCTCAAGCTGCGCAATCCCAAGTACGCCGCGTGGAAGGTCTGGCTGGAGGGGGCGACCTGCGAGATTCGAGTCTAGAGAAAGGCCGGCCGCTACTCGCAAAGCGGCGTCTTCTTCTCCGTAATCACCGGACACTTCGGGGCCATCTCGGCGTTGATCCGGATGTAGTCGCGCCACTCCTCGGGCACGTTGTCGGCCAGGAAGATCGCCTCGACCGGACACTCCGGCACGCACGCCTCGCAGTCGATGCATTCATCCGGGTGGATGTACAGCATGTGCTCGCCCTCATAGAAGCACTCGACCGGGCAGACCACCACGCAATCGGTGTACCGGCAGTCGTAACAGGGCTGGCAAACGACGTGCGTCATACGCGATCCTCTCGGCCGGGGGAAAGCAATGCGCCAGGTGGTGTTGCTTGCCGTCGAACCACGGCTCGAAAGCCCACCGTGGCCAATCTTAGGTGGCCCCCCAAGATGTGTCAACCCGCTCGCGGCCGAGTGCGTCGCGCCCGCTGACCCAAAGCCACGATCTCCCGAGGTCGCGTAGGCACATAGAATAATCCACCCGAAAGTGGCATTTCAAATGGGGTCGTAACGGCAACATTCGAGAGACCATTTTGTTTCCAGTCGGTCTGTGATTGAATTCCTCGCCTGAGGCCGATACAATTATCATTATCTTACAAATCACCTTGGTGACCATTGCCATGGACGAGACTCCAAAGCTTAGCGCGATAGAGGGGTTGAAGGCTTCGAGCAACTATCTTCGCGGCACGATCGCCGAAGAACTGGCCAATGGCAAGGATGCGTTCGAGGACGAAACGAGCCAGTTGCTGAAGCAT
>JANLFZ010000205.1:9278-10659 GCA_024653385.1 Thermoguttaceae bacterium
GGCAAAGTGTACTCGCTCATGGTGCGCGTGAAGATCCCGGGAGGGGTGCTCACGTGCGACCAGTTCTTGACCCAAATGGCGCTTTGCGACGAATTGGGCAACACGACCCTGCGGATCACGAACCGGCAGGACCTTCAGCTTCACGGCGTCTTCAAAAGGGACGTGCAAGAGGTCATTCGCCGGATCAACGAGGTGCAGTTGACGACGCTCGGGGCGTGCGGCGACGTCGAGCGGAACGTGCTCTGCTGTCCGGCGCCGTACTGCAACGACCCGGTGCGTGCCGCGCTTCAGGAGACGGCCCATGCGATCTCCTACCATCTGTTGCCGCGCACGACCGCATACCACGAGATCTGGCTAAGGGACTCGACCACCGGCGACGAGCAACTGGTCGGCGGCGGCGCCGACGGCCATGAGATCGAACCCATCTACGGCAAGACGTATCTGCCCCGCAAGTTCAAGACCGCCTTTGCGCTGTGCGACGACAACTGCACCGACGTCTACGCCAATGACTTGGGGTTTCTGGCCGTGGTCGAGCGCGGGCGGCTTGTCGGATACAACGTGCTGGTCGGCGGGGGCATGGGGGTCACGCCGAGCAACAAGCGGACCTTTCCTGCCGTCGCCCAGCGCATGGCGTTCATCCCGCCCGAGCAAGCCCTCGATCTGGCCGTGGCGGTCGTCAAAGTCCAGCGCGACTTCGGCAACCGGCAAGACCGCAAGCGCGCCCGCCTGAAGTACCTCCTTGCCGATTGGGGCTTGGAGCAGTTCAAGGCGAAGGTGGAAGAGTACTACGGCCGGCGCCTGGCCGATGCGCATCCCGACGACGTGCGCGGGTTCGACGATCACATCGGCTGGCACGAGCAGGGCGATGGCCGTTGGTTTTATGGTCTGAACGTCGAGAACGGCCGGGTGCTCGACCGCGACGGCTTCACGCTGAAGTCGGCCTTGAGCGAAATCTGCCGCACCTACCGGCCGCGGATCCGCCTGACGGCCCAGCAGAGCATCTTGTTCGCCGATCTGCGGGCCGAGGACCGGCCGGGGGTCGAGGCGATCCTGCGCCGACACGGCGTGAAGCTCGACCACGAGATCTCCCAGGTCCGGCGGTGGTCCATGGCCTGCGTGGCCTTGCCCACCTGTCCCCTGGCCGTCACCGAGAGCGAGCGCGTGCTGCCGGGCCTGATCGACCGGCTCGAAGTCGAATTGGAGCGTCTCGGCCTGGCCGGCGAGAAGTTCACGCTTCGGATGACGGGCTGCCCCAACGGTTGCGCGCGGCCCTACAATGGCGACATTGGCCTGGTCGGCAAGACGGCAGGCAAGTACACGGTGTACGTGGGCGGCCGGCTTCTGGGCGACCGGCTGGGCTTCGTCTACAAGGACCTTGTGA
>JANLFZ010000206.1:0-1097 GCA_024653385.1 Thermoguttaceae bacterium
GACGCCGCTGCCGCGCAGCACCGGCCCGGTGCAGCCGTAGTTGATCGCCATCTCCGGCGACAGCACCCCGATCCCGGCCGCCCGCCGGATGAGGATCGCCTGGCTGGTCAACAGCGTGTGCAGCTCGTCGATCACGGGCTCGAACTGGTCGAGAAACGCTTCGCACTTCTGGAGCCAGCCGGGCGGCAAGTCGGCCATCACGCCGCCCACGGTGATGTAGCTGTACGTGAGCCGGGCCCCGCAAACCAGCTCGAACAGGTCGAGGATCCGCTCGCGCTCCCGAAAACAGTACATGAACGGGGTGAAACTGCCAAGATCCAGCCCATAGGTGCCCGCCGCGACCAGGTGGCTGGCGATCCGGTTCAGCTCGGCAATGAGCACGCGCAGGTGGCGTCCCTTCTCGGGGACCTCGATCTTGAGGAGCTTCTCGACCGCCAGGGCCCAGCCGAGGTTCATATTCATGCCGGCCAGATAGTCCATCCGGTCGGTGTAAGGGATCCACTGCCGCGGCGTGACGTTCTCGCCGATCTTCTCCGCGCACCGATGCAGGTAGCCGATGTGAGGTGTCACCTCGGTGACCACCTCGCCGTCGGTCCGCAAGACCAGGCGCAGCACGCCGTGGGTGCTCGGGTGCTGCGGGCCCATGTTCACGAGGATCTCGTCGGTGCGGACGTCGAACTCGACCAGTTCCGGATCGACCCGCTCCATCACCATGCGTTCACCTCCCCCGGATCCCGTGGTACTCCAGCGGCATCTCGTAGTCCTTGCGCAGCGGATGCCCCTTCCAATCCTCCGGACACAGAATCCGCCGCAGATCGCGGTGCCCCACGAACCGGACGCCGATCAGATCGAACACTTCGCGCTCGTGCCAATCGGCCGTGCGCCACACCTGGCTGACCGTCGGGACCTCGGGAAGCTCGCCCGGCACGTCGTCTTTCCAACGAGGAAGCACCAGTCGCAGCACGATCCGATGCTTGTGCACCAGGCTCGTCAGGTGATAGAGCAACTCGAGGTGCGGTGCATAGTCGGCCTTCTTCTTCGGATCGGTCTGAAGGTAGTCGACCCCGCTGATGCAATTCAGTTGGTCGAATCGCAGG
>JANLFZ010000206.1:1107-3272 GCA_024653385.1 Thermoguttaceae bacterium
CCTGCGATTCGACCAACTGAATTGCAGGTCGGCGTCGTCGCGCAGGAACCGGGCGATCTCGGCAAGGGCCTCCGCAGATACCCCGATCCAAGGGTCCAGCGCCTCGACATCGCTGCCGACGATGGCCGTGCCGAACCGCTCCACCAGCCGATCGAGTATTCCCTGGGCGTTCATCGCGTCATTTTGGGAGGTGTGATCAAGGAACCGCCCCATGCGGGTCGGGATGGGACTGACCTTCAGCCGCGGGACGGACCGTCGCCCGAACCCAATCGAGATCGCCTTGCTTCCAGATATAGGCGAACCCGACCAACAGTACGCCGAAGAACACCGCAATATCGGTCAATCCCATCGAGGCCAAGTCGCGAAAACTCGCTTGCAGCAGACGGGCATTCTCCTCAAACGACCCCCTCGGTATGGGGACATCTCGCCGAGAAACGCCCAACGCGGCTAAGTGTCTTTCATCTACGGTGGTGCTTGCAGCCGAATTGCCTGTTTCCGCAGTGAGCAACGCGGCGGCCGTCTTGGTCGCAATCGCGGGATCACTCAATCGGGTGGAAGCGCCGTACACCACCGCCCAAGGGAAAAAGAACGCAGCCTCGACATCGAGAACAAGAAACAGCAGGGCAACCACGTAGAATCGCAGATCGAACTGAACAAACCCCGACCCGATGGTCGGCTCGCCGCACTCGTAAATCTCCTGCTTTGTGGGGGTCGGGACTCGAGGCCGCAACAACCGCCCAATGGTCAATGCCGCGAACACGAATACGAAGGCCGTGCCCGCAAACAGCACGAGGTAGGCCACCAAGGCGGTTGGACTCATTGCAAGGCGATCGGGCGAGGAAGGAAGGGGAAGTCGACCTAAACAGAGGGCTATTGTAGGTTATCGGGGCAGGCTTGTACACTCTCTCCCGCCCCCACCTCGGCCACCAAAGGTCGTCGATCGGCAAACCCGGCCTCCGACTCGTGCCAGTAGAGCACCTCCGGCTCGCCGTACTTCCAGCACAGATAGGCGGGACGACCGTCGATCACGGTCGGGAAATCGACAACTCCCTCGGTGACGCTTCTCGCCTCGACCCCCAACTGCTCCAGCTCCTCCACGTAGGCCCGAAGCTGGCGCGTGTCTTTTTCGACTTCCTCGGCGATCTGGGCCAGTTCTTCGCCGTAGAGATCACGCGGCTTGGACGTGCGTCCCGCCAGAAGCAACGACAAACGATACCGGCGTTCCGCCACATCCCGCCCCAGTCGCACCAGATCCCGCACCACCGCCCGCACCAACGGCAAGCACGCGTTGGCCTCCTGCACGGTAAACCGCGTTTTGCGACGTGGAATCTGCTGCGCCGACATCGTGGTGAACCTCCGAATTCTGCGGCCGGAGAAAAGGGCGTCCTTACTGGCCGGGACCCTCGTGGACAGGTTGGGCCACTGCTTTCGACTCGGCCACGGCCGTCGGATTCAGCGTGGCGCGGCCCCACGCGACCTCCAGCGGCAATCTCGAAAAATCGACCAGACAGCCATCCCGGCTGTACGTGCTCAAGTCGTACGTCGAGCCCATGAAAATGCAGTCCACCGGACAATTCTCCGTACACATCGCGCAGAACATGCACTTCGTGTAATCGATCACGAAGCTCGTCACCCGGAAGCCCTTGCGGCCCTCGACACGCTCCTTGCCGATGTAGATGCAGTCCACGGGGCAATCGCGGGCACACCGCTCGCACGCGATGCACGTCGTCAGGTCGAAACGATGAAAGCCCCGATATCGCGGCGCCACCTGCGCCGGCAGTTCCGGGTACTCATAGTGCTCGGTGAACGTCCGACGCTTCGGATGGTAGGTCCGAAACCAATACCGCACCGTCACCCAAAGGGCCGCCCCGACCGTGACGACCGCCTCCGCCACGTTGCCGAACCATCGCCGTAGACCGTTGAACACGTGCTTGCTCCGAGGCCTTTGGGACTCGCTCCTGGGACCACACCCAGCCGTCGCCCCGGTCCCGCCCAACCAAACCCGCCTCAATTATAGAGAGCTTCCACCCGCCCACAAGGACGCTTTGGGGCCCGGCAAGACACCCAACAGGCAGGACCGCGTTGGCTCGGCCATCGACCACGGGCGCCGCGCGGGTTGCCCGATGCCCAGGAGACGATTCTCCACCCCCCCAACCCAACGAGTT
>JANLFZ010000206.1:3282-4925 GCA_024653385.1 Thermoguttaceae bacterium
CGTTGGGATTCTTGCGAAATTGCGACGCAGAGTGATGGCGATGCCCGGCCCAGCCACGGTCCGCCCATGCCGCGATGTCCCCTGGTGCGACGAACCGTTTGTCCGAGAACCTTAACCCATTGGCACACAACAACTTACACCAGAACGATACCAGCTCTTCCGGGGGGTGGCATCTAGAAAGGTCGTAGGGTTGTACGGTGCGTGCGTATTGTGCGATCAGCAACGGGGATACGGCACGTGGCGTTAGTCCAATCGCCCCAAATTTCCTTGACGATACACCATGGCTAGCGTATGTTGAATTGAAGGTGGTTCCGGTCCCTTCGCGTTCGCAACGCGCCGGTGCCCGGTGCGGCGGCCGCGATTCCCGGACCGAGGACGAAGGAACTTAGGATGCTGGTATTATCGCGCAAGAAGAACGAGAGTATTGTCATCAACGATGACATTACGATCGTCGTGGTCGAGATCCGAGGGGACAAAGTTCGCCTCGGGGTCGAGGCTCCGAAGGAAGTGCCGGTGCATCGGCGCGAGGTATTCGAGGCGATCCGCCGCAACGAGGCCGCGGCGGCCAACAAGGATGCCCCCGTCGAGAAGGCGACCGAAGCTACCCCGGATGCCGCCGAGGCATCGGGCGAACCGTCGTAAGCACCTTTCGGCCTTCCTCGTCCTTTCCCCGAACTTCCTCGCTTCTCTCGCGGACCTCGCTTCGGCTATTTCGCAACCGGGCCTGTCGTAGTTCTTGTTCTTGCGCGGCGTTTTCGCCCCGTTCGCCTCAACCACCTTGACGCGCCCCCGCCCGTCCCGTATACACACAATGCTGGGCGGCTACGTTCCCCTTCGCTTGGGCCCCGTCGTCTAACCAGGTTAGGACACAGGCCTTTCAAGCCTGCAACACGGGTTCAAATCCCGTCGGGGTCACTCTGGCCTTGAACACCGTCACGCCCATACGCCCTCAGCCCTGCGGTCTGGTCATGCGCCATGGGTCGAGGGCTTGATCGAGTTGGTCGTCGGGCAGGACGCGCTTCTGGCGGCATACCTCGCGGATTGTCTTGCCCGTGGCAAACGCCTCCTTGGCCAGGGCCGCGGCCTGGGCATAGCCGATCCAAGGATTCAATCCGGTGGCCAGCGCCAGGCTCTTCTCGACCGACGCGGCACACGCCTCGGGGTTGGGTTCCATGCCCTCCAGGGCCAGCTTGGTAAAGGCCGCGGTGGCGCGGGCCAGGAGGCGGATGCTCTGGAGGATGGTATCGGCCATCACGGGCATCATGATGTTCAATTGGAACTGTCCGCCCGCCGCCCCGCACACGGCCATGGTCTGATCGTTGCCCAGCACGCGCGCGGCGGCCTGCATCAGGCTTTCGCACATCACGGGATTGACCTTGCCGGGCATGATCGAGCTGCCGGGCTGGAGGTCGGGGAGCTTGATCTCGTAGAACGCGCACCTCGGTCCCGAGCCGAGCCATCGCACATTGTTGGCCACGTTGAACAAGGTCGCGGCGATGCACCGCAACTGGCCGTGGCATTCGACCAGACCATCGCGCTGGGCATTGGCCTCGAAGTGATTGGCCGCCTCGCGAAACGCGACGCCCGTTTCGCGCGCAAGGATCTCGGCGACCCGGCGTCCGAACTCGGGATGGGTGTTGATG
>JANLFZ010000206.1:4935-7011 GCA_024653385.1 Thermoguttaceae bacterium
CCTCCCCGAAGCCTGGCGGGGCGTTGAGGCCGGTGCCCACCGCGGTGCCGCCGGCGGGCAATTCGAGGATCGCCTCGATGGCCCGGCCCGCGCGCTCAACGGAAAGCTCCAGTTGCCGGGCCAAGCCGCCGATCTCCTGACCCAGGCTCAGCGGCGTGGCGTCGGCCAGGTGCGTGCGCCCGATCTTGAGGATCCCCTGCCACGCCGCCGCCTTCCGGGCGAGCACGTCCCGGCACCGGTCCAGAGCAGGGATCAACTCGTTCCGAAGGGCCAGGCCCACGGCCACGTGAATGGCCGTGGGAAACATGTCGTTGGTGCTTTGCCCCATGTTCACGTGGTCGTTGGGGTGGATCGGCTTGTCAGCCAGAAAACGGTCGCCCCCGGCCAGCTCGATGGCGCGGTTGGCGATCACCTCGTTGGCATTCATGTTGCTCGAGGTGCCGGAGCCGGTTTGGTAGACGTCGATGGGGAACTGGTCGTCGAACTTGCCCTCGTAGACCTCGCGGCAGGCGGTCAACAAGGCCTCGACTTCGCGGTCGGAAAGCGGGCGTTTGCCGGAACCCGTCAGCCGGCCCACGTCGCGGTTGGCGCACGCCGCCGCCCACTTGACCAACCCCAGCGCCCGGATCAACTCGCGCGGCAGCGGTTGTCCCGAGATCGGGAAGTTCTCCACCGCCCGCTGGGTCTGGGCCCCGTAGTACGCCTTGGCCGGAAGGCGCACGTCGCCCATCGAGTCGCGTTCAATGCGATCGTCGTTCATCGCGGTTCCCTGGTGTTGCTCCGCCCCGTGGTGAGCCCTGCGAGAATACTGCCGAAAAAAGAAGATTAGGCTGCCGGGCGTTTTGGGTCAACCTGCGCTATTCGAACGGGTGTCCAAGGGAATCGTGCCCGCCCGACGCTCGCGCCCGGCCGGCTTGCCGAGCGGGCCGAGCGGCGGTAGCCTGGGATCGGGCCAGTCCCCTCGGCTTTGGGAGTCTACCCATGCGGTTTCCCGTTGTCGGCCGGTTCGTGGTGACGTGTGGGATCGTCGTCCAACTCGGTGTTTGGGCCCACGCGCAAGTCAACCGTGCGACGATCTATGGCACGCCGGAATGTGCGGCCGCCATGCGCCGCCCGGCCGGACCCGTGGCGCTCCGGCCGGGGCCGCACCTGTTTCTCGACGAGTACCTGATCGAGTCGGCCGAGGGCCTCACCCGGAAGGTGTGCTCGCCACGGCGCGACCCGAAGGTGCCCAACCCGATCGTCACCGGCAAGGAGGACCGCTGCTTCCAGCCGTTTTTCACGGTGTCGCGCTCGCCGGAGACCGGCCGGTTCCGCATCTGGTACGGAGCGTGGCGTGACGACAAGTCCGCCAGCCGATCGCATCTGGCGTACCTCGAATCGAACGATGGAATCCACTGGAAGCGGCCCGCGAAGATCCTCAAGGACCCCGCCGAGATCCAGTTCGGCTCCGAGGTGCTCGATCGGGGGCCCAAGTACCCGGACCCGGCCCGTCGGTACGTGTACTGCTGGTGGCACGGCGGCGGGATGCGGATTGCGGTTTCGCCCAACGGCCTGGACTTCACGCCGATGACGCCGGGCGTCGTGGTGCGGCACGGCCACGATATCACGAACCTCTGGCACGACCCGATCCGGCGCCGCTACGTGGCCACGGTCTCGGAGATGCTTCAGTTGGAGCACATGCGCCAGCCGCGGCGCACGACGCTCCAGGCCGTCAGCGACGACCTCGTTCGGTGGAGCCCCCAGTGGATCGTGCTGGCGGGCGACGATCGGTACGACCCGGGCGTCCTTCAGTTCTACGCGATGAACGCCTACCTCGCCCGGGGCGATCTGGTGATCGGCATGGTCAAGAACCTTCATGACGACTGGAAGGCCGAAGGCTGTCCGCCCGACGCCTACGGCATCGGCTCGACCTCGCTGGCTTGGACCCGGGATGGCCAGACGTGGGTGCGCGATCGGGAGGTGTTCTTCGGTCCCGACCCGCGGCCCGGCGCCTGGGACCACGCCCACGCCTGGATCGACGAGCAAGTGCCCGTCGGCGACAAGGTGTACCTCTACTACGGCGGTTACCGCTGG
>JANLFZ010000206.1:7021-8549 GCA_024653385.1 Thermoguttaceae bacterium
CAAGCACAACCGGTTCGAGGAGCGGCAGATCGGCCTGGTGACCATGGCCCGCGACCGCTACGTGGCCCGCGAGGCGGGCACCGGGGGCGGAAAACTGCGAACCCCGCTGGTGGTCTTGGCCGGGTCGGCCTTGACGATCAACGCCAAGGTCGATGGCGCACTGAAGGTCCGTCTGGTGGACTCCGACGACCGGCCGATACCGGGCTTCGACGGGGTGAGCTTGCACGGCGACCGGCTCGATCATCCCGTGCCGTTTGCGAAGAAGCTCACCGCGCTAGCCAATCGGCCTGTCCGGTTGGAGTTCGAACTCCAAAACGCCCAGGTGTTCGGTTTCGACCTCCTGTAGTTGCCGATTCCCATGGGGCGCCCACGCCGGGCGCTGCTATGATGACTCTTTCGGGTTCGAGTGGTGCAAGCATCGACGAGCCCCTCGGAGCGTCTTCTCACCCCCCAACTGAAACCACCCCCCCAGCATGACCACCAAGCCGCCTTCGCGCGACGAAATCTGCGAACGGTTTCTGGAGCAGTTTCCGTACACGCCCTATCCGTTCCAGGAAGAGGGCATTCTCGCCTGGTTCTCGTCGGAGCACGGGGTGATGGTCTGCGCGCCGACCGGGACGGGCAAGACCATGATCGCCGAGGCAGCGCTGTTCGAGGCCCTTCACAACGGCACGACGGCCTACTATACCACCCCCTTGATCGCGCTGACCGAGCAGAAGTACCGCGAAATGCGGTCGCTGGCGGTCAAGTGGGGTTTCTTTCCCGACGACGTGGGCCTGGTGACCGGCAACCGCCGCGAGAACCCCAACGCCCGGGTGCTGGTCGTCGTCGCCGAGATCCTCTTCAACCGCCTGCTCCACCGCGAGGCCTTCGATTTCAGCCAGACCAGCGCCGTGGTGATGGACGAGTTCCACAGCTTCAACGACCCCGAGCGCGGCGTGGTGTGGGAACTCACGCTGGGCCTCTTGCCGCCGCACGTGCGCGTCTTGCTGCTTTCGGCCACGGTGGGCAACGCGGTCGACTTCCTCCGCTGGCTCCGCATGGCCCACGGCCGTGACCTCGAATTGGTCCAAGGCGACGAACGTAAGGTGCCCCTGACGTTCCAGTGGGTACCCGACAAGCTGCTCAACGAACAAATCGAGTGGATGGCCGAGGGGGCCCCGGATGATCGGACCATCCCGGCCTTGATTTTCTGCTTCAACCGCGAGGAGTGCTGGACCGTGGCCGAGCAGCTCAAGGGGCGCGGGCTGCTTACGGACGGGCAGCAGGCTCGGCTCGTCGAAGAGCTGAAACAGCACGACCTCAGCAAGGGGGCCGGCCCGAAGCTCAAGCAACTCTTGCTCCGCGGGGTGGGCGTTCATCACGCGGGCGTGTTGCCCAAGTACCGCCGGCTCGTCGAGGACCTCTTCCAGCGCAAGCTGCTGTCGGTGGCCACCTGCACCGAGACGCTCTCGGCCGGGATCAACCTGCCGGCCCGCTCGGTGGTGCTGCCGACGATCCTGAAAGGCCCGCACGGTAAAAAGCGGTT
>JANLFZ010000206.1:8559-10572 GCA_024653385.1 Thermoguttaceae bacterium
GGCCGCCCGGCAAGAAGAAGATCCTCGACCCGAGCACGGCCCATCAGATCTTCGGGCGCGCCGGCCGGCCGCAGTTCGACAAGCGGGGGTTCGTCTTCGTGCTGGCGCACGAGGACGACGTGAAGATCGCCCGCTGGAAGGAGAAATACGACCGGATCCCGGACGACACGAAAGACCCGGGCCTCTTGAAGGCCAAGAAGGCGCTCAAGAAGAAGATGCCCCACCGGCGCGAGAACGAGACCTACTGGTCCGAGGCCCAGTTCGAGAAACTCCGCGCGGCCAAGCCGGTGAACCTATCGAGCCGCGGCGGGCTTCCTTGGCGGCTCTTGGCGTACATGATCGACGCCTCGCCCGAGGTCGATCAGATGCGCAAGCTCGTCGCCAAGCGCCTGATGGATTCGGCCCGGCTCGAGGCCGCGCAGCGCGAGCTGGACCGGATGCTCCTGGTTCTTTGGCGGGCGGGCTACGTGACGCTCGAGCCGGAGCCGCCGAAGAAAGCCGACGAACCGCCTCCGCCCCCACCGCCTCAACCGAAGTCAACCCTCTTGCCGACCCGCTTCGACGAGGCCCCGCCCGAGCCGCCCAAGCCCGAGCCGTATCGGCCCCGATTCGTGTGGCCGACCGACCAGTTGCCCAAGCTGCTGTTGTTTCGCGGGGTGAATCCGCTGTACGGTGTGTTCCTGGTGAACCAACTGGGCATCGCCAACCGCCAGGAGCGGATCCAGGCGATGGAAAGCGTGTTGGAGTTGCCGCGATCGGTGGGGCATTTCGTTCGCGTGCCCAAACCCGACCAGATGCCGCCCGGCCCGCTGGCCACGATGCGGCTCGACGAAACCCTGTTGCGGCTCGGCCTGGCCACGATGGACCAGCTTGTCGGCCGTCCGGAAGACGACGAAGGCGACCGCCGCCGAAGCTCGTTCGACGAACCGCCGACGTGGGTCCTCACGCTGGCCGAGAAGCTCCGGCTGCTGTTCGACTACGATTTTCCAGGGGTTCACGACCTGCACACGCAACCCGTTTGGGCGGCGGGCGAAGTGCTCGAGTTCGGCGGCGACTTCAACAAGTACGTCACCAGCAAGGGCCTTCAGAAGCAAGAGGGCGTGATCTTCCGCCATCTGCTTCGCCTGATCCTGTTGGTGGCCGAGTTCAAGCAGCTTTGCCCTCCGGACCTCGCGCCCGAGGAATGGAATGCCGAGCTGGACGACATCGCGGCCCGGCTCACCGAGAGTTGCCGCGACGTGGACCCCGATAGCACCGAAACGACGCTGCTGCGGGCCGAAGAGGCCGGTCAAGAGCCGGTGTGGTAGAACACGACCCGACCAGACGTCTCGGGGCGAGGCGAACCGACGGACCGGAGGCTGCCGTGGGCGCAGACAGCACCAGCCCGAGGCCCTACAATAGCCGCGGCGGAGAAAAGCCAGGGGTGCCGAACGTAGGCTTTCTGGAGCGCGGGGACGCTTGCGATCCCTTGGGTTCCGCTAGATCGCTTACGGCGGTGGGTGGCAGGATTTAGCGGAATCCCAGGTTCCGCTCGATCTGGATGGCCTTATTGCTGGCCCCCCAGGTCTCGCTGCCGGCCTCGATCGGACGCATCCGTTTCGGCAACGTCGAAAAGTCGTCCTCTTGGAACGGCTCTCCGCGCACGTTCCACTTCGCACAACCCGGCAACCCCAGGCAGAGAATCAGTATCCCGGTCTGAAACCAGCGGCCCGGCGTCGCGGTGGTGAATTGAGGAGCACGGGACATGGCAATGGGCTCATCGATGGGCACGAATAGGGCGGGGAGTTTGCCAAAACTCGAGTCGCAAGTCCAGAGCAGTTTTTCGAGCGGCGGCCGATGGTGAACCTCGACGTGCTAGTCGTATCCCCCCATCCGGATGATGCCGAGTTGGGGATGGGCGGGACGATCTTGAAACTCAGGTCCGAGGGCCGCTCGGTCGGCGTGCTCGACCTGACCAACGGCGAGCCAACGCCTTTCGGTTCGCCCGAGATTCGCGGTCTCTCGCGCGCGAAT
>JANLFZ010000207.1:0-2394 GCA_024653385.1 Thermoguttaceae bacterium
CCCGCCGCGCTGTTGGCGAATCGCACCCAGCCGGCGGGGACATCGAGATGCGAGATGGCAACATCCTGCTTGCCGTCGCGGTCCCAATCGAGCACGGCGACGGCCCGACCCAGGCACTTCTTCTGGAAGTACGGGCCGAGCGAGCGGCCTGTCAACTCGACGAACTTGCCCTGGCCGAGGTTCTTGAGGTACTGGGGCGACATGCGGTCGGGCACATCGGGATCGTACGAGGGATCCACATGACCGTTGGCCTGGATGATGTCGAGCCAGCCGTCGAGTTCGCCGTCGACGAACTGCGTGCCGAACGTGAGCATGTTGAAGGTGGGCTCGCGGAGGTTCGCGCGGCGCGACTCGTCGGTGAACGTGTGGTCGGGGTTCTGCCGCAACAGCGTGTTCGAGTCGTGGTAGAAGGTGCCGATGTACACGTCCAACAGACCATCGCCGTCGGCGTCGCCGGCCGCGATCCCCATGCTCGCCATGCACTGGCCGTTCTCGTTCAAGGCCAGTCCCGCTTCGAGGCCCTTTTCGATGAGCTTCAGCGGTTTGCCGGGCCCCTCGGTCGCGTTGACGAAGAAGAAGTTCGGGGTGGTATCGTTGCCGACATAGACGTGGATGCGTCCCGACCCGTCGAAGTCGGCAGCCACGATGCCCAGCCCCTTGCCGTCGGGTACGCGAATTCCGCACGCGTCGGTCACATCACGGAAGCGGCCGTCGCCGAGGTTCTGGTACAGACGGTCCTGATCGGCGTGGAACAACGTGGGGGCGCAACCCATGGGCTGGTTGCCTTTGCCGCAGTCCTTGGCCAGGGCCTCTTTGAGCAGGACGTAGTGGACGCAATAGATTTCGGGCAGGCCGTCGCCATCCAGATCGACGATGGCCGCGCTGGTCGACCACTGGTCCTTCTCGCCGACGACCCCCGCCGGAGCAGCGATCTCGCGGAACGTGCCGTCGCCCAGGTTCTCATAGAGGCGGTTCGGGCCGACGTTGGCCACGTAGAGGTCGGGAAAGCCGTCGCCGTTGTAGTCGCCGACCGCCACGCCGGCGCCGAACTCGCCGTCGCCCAGCCGAGCCGACTCGGTCACGTCGGCGAACCGGCCGTTGCCCAGGTTCCGGAACAGGCGGTCGCGGTGCGGGTTCTGCGGGCCACGCTGGTCCCAAAGGCCGGCTTGGGAGAAGTAGAGGTCGGGCCAACCGTCGGCGTCGTAGTCGATCACCCCCACGCCGCCGCCAGGAGCCGTGAGAATGTGGTCCGGCCCGTAGGTCGGCGTCGTGCCGTTGAAGTACTGGAACGAGAGTCCCGCCTCGCCGGCCACATCGACCAGGCGCACGTTGCCATCGACCGGACCCCGCGAAGCAGGACCGCGCACACCCTCGCCGGGCTCCGGCCATTCGGGCAGGGGATACGCCGCCAGGTCGATTGCCAGGGCCGGCTGGGCCGACGCGATCGTGAATTCGCCCGTGGCCAACGTCGCCAGCCGAAAGCGGCGCAGACCAGCCCGGGCCCATTCCGTGTCGGGATCGAGCAGCACCGCGGCCTGGCACCAACCCATCGCCTCCCACCAGCAACCCAACTGCTCGTTGATTTCCGCCACCTGGCGCATCAACTCCAGATCGGGCAGGTTCTGCAACTGGCTGAGCGTGAAATCCAGTTTCGACAGCAAGCGCGCCCGTTCGACGAACGGCTCGGCGGCTTCGGGCTCCCCCAGCGAAATGAACACTTGGGACAACTGGAAGTTCGAGCTGGCATGGTTGGGATGCAGCCGCAACGCCTCGAGAAAACACCGTACCGCGGCCCGAGGCTGGCCGTTACGCTTGGCCCACATCCCCCGCGCGTACCAAGTCCTCGGGTGGGCCTCGGCAATCTTGGGAAGCGAGGCGTTCCAGCGGAGAAACAAGGCCGGATCGGGCGCCTCAAGCAGGATTTCCCCCAGGCGCGCCAGGGCCTCGATCTGCTCGGGATCGCGCTGGACGATCTTGCGGAAGATCGCCTCGGCCTGCGCGGCATCGTCGCGTCGCAAGAGGGCAAGCCGCCCTCGCCCCAAGAGCACAATGGGATCGTCGGGCACGGTCTGCCGGCACTTTTCGATGAACGCGGGATTGTCGATCATCATGCTGTCGATCCCGCCGACCATCAGAAGTTCGTCGCGACCGCACTGCCCGCTTCGGATCAGGGCTTGCACGAACGGCAAGGCCTCCCAGGTGCGTCCCTCGGTGTTCAACAGCACGGCCAGCTTTTCGTTGGCCTTGGCGTGCTGCGGATCGAGGTCCAGCACGCGGCGGAAGTGCTTCTCGGCGGCCGATGCCTGCCCGGCCGAGACGAGCCGCACGCCCGCCAGGTACTGGGCGTGAACGTACTCGGCCGGCGCATCCGGCGGAACCCGCTCGAGCAGGGCG
>JANLFZ010000207.1:2404-10480 GCA_024653385.1 Thermoguttaceae bacterium
ACGCCGCTTCGCCCGCGATCGCCAGCGCAAGGGGGCAATCGGGCCAGGCGTCCAGCGTGGCCAGGGCGAGCTGTCCGGCCTCGTCGTGACGGCCTTGGACCAGCGCCATGGCCGCGTCCCGAAGCTGCCGGGTCTGGGCGTCCGGCAACAGAGCGGGCCGAAGCGACACCGCGGCGCCGGCCAGCACGATCGCCACCGCCCACCACCGTCCTGAACCGGACGGCCGGGCCCCTGCCTGCCCACGCGCCTGGACCGATTCCCCGCAGATCATGGCTTCCGATCGGCAACGAGACCCCAACCCAAGAGCACCACGCCCGCGATCGAGAGCACCAGACTGGTGGGCAAGAGAACCTGACTGGCAAAAGCAGCGTGCGGAAAACCGATCAAGTGCGCGTGCGCAAACGCTTGCTCCGCCGCGGCAATCAGAACGGCGCCTGTAACGAGTCGCATCGGTCCCGGACCTTTCACGAGACGCAGCATCGTGATATGATGACAGGAATCGTATTATCATCGAAGCCTCCGTGTGATGCAACACGCCGGCGCCGCGCGTTGCCGTGCAGTGTCGAGGCGTTGCCCCTGTCGCGGGATACCTTGCTGATGTTTGTTGGTTCGCGCCCCAAAGCCTGGTTGCGTCTGCTGTCGTGGGGAGCCTTGACCCTCCTGTTGTTGGGCGGCCGCACCGCGGCCGGCCAGGAGTTGGATTACCCGATCTCGCTGGCGGTCCACCCTTCGGGGGCCTTGTTTCTGGCCGACCGTAATCTGCCCGGGGTGTGGCGATTGGAAGGCGATCGGTTGAGCCTTTTCCATCAGGCCTCGAAGAAGTTTCGAACCCCGCTCAATGCCATCCGCTGCGTGGCCGTGGACCGCGACGGCAAGCTCCTGGCAGGCGACAGCGCCACCTGCGACGTGTACCGCTTCGACGAATCGGGCAAGCCCCAACCCTTGACGGCCCAGGGCAAGCCCTACGGCCAGATCGGCATCCCCATGTCCATCGTCAGCGACGCCCAAGGCGATCTGTTGGTCTCCGACCTGGAAACCCACCGCATCTGGAAGGTGCCGCGATCCGGCGGCAAAGCCGATACGCGGTTCTCGCTGCCGGCGCCGCGTGGGCTGTATTACGATTCGAAGCAACGGCTTTGGGCCATCTCGGGACGCACCTTGGTTCGCATCGCGCCGGGTGGCGAGAAAGAGACCATCGTGGGTGATGGCGTGTTCAGTTTTCCCCACTGCGTGGCAGTCCAGGAAGACGGCACGGCCTTCGTGACCGATGGCGCCGCCAAGACCCTCTGGAAGGTCTCGCCCGGGGGCAAACCCGAGCCGTGGGTCCGGGGCGAGCCGTTGGACAACCCGGTGGGCCTCGCCCTCGACCAGGGCAAGTTGCTGGTTGCGGATCCCCGGGCCAAGGCCGTCTTCGAGATCGACTCCGGAGGCAAGCTGACGCGTCGCCCCCTCCAACGCGCGGCCCGCTGACGGTTTCGGGGCCGGCTCGTTCCATGCCCACGCCTTTTTCCGAGCAATTTCCCGTGTCGCCTCCTGCCTCCGAATCCGCCGCGCCGAGCCCCCGCGTCGCCGTGGTCGGCGGCGGTATTTCGGGCTTGGCGGCCGCGCACCGCCTGGTCGAACTCGACCCCAAGGTCTCGCTGACCCTGTACGAGCGCGCCGCGCGGCTTGGGGGAGTCCTCTCGACAATCCACGAGGGCGGGTTTCAGGTCGAGCAGAGCGCCGATAATTTCATCACCACGGTGCCTTGGGGCACCGACCTCTGTCGGCGGATCGGCTTGAGCGACGAACTGATCGGCACGAATCCGGCGCATCGGCAGACGTTCGTGGTTCGGCGTGGGCGGATGTACAAGCTCCCCGACGGCTTTCTCATGATGGCCCCCACGCGCATGTGGCCTTTGGCCGTCACGCCGATCCTCAGCCCGCTCGGCAAGCTCCGCGCGGGTCTGGAGTTCTTCATTCCGCCGCGGCGGGACGAAGGCGACGAGAGCATGGCCGCCTTTGTGCGCCGTCGTCTGGGACGCGAGGTCTTCGAGCGGCTCGTCGAGCCGCTCGTCTCGGCCGTTTACGCCGCCGATATGGAAAAGCTCAGCGTCCAGGCCACCCTGCCCCAGTTCCGCGAGATGGAGCTGGAACACGGCAGCCTGATTCGGGCCATGCGGCGCCGCATGGCGTCGATGCCGCGGGGCCGTACCGGCGACACCGGGGCCCGGTACAGCATGTTCGTCACCCCCCGCCACGGGCTGTCGAGCCTGATCGACGCCCTGGCCGCCAGGCTGCCGGCCGGCGCCGTCCGACTCAATACCGCGGTGTGGCGGATCGCGCGCGGGGACGACGGCCGCTGGACGGTCTGGTCGGGAAACGCCGATGCGCCGGCCGCCGAATCGTTCGATGCGGTGATCCTCGCAACGCCGTCGCACGTGGCCGCCAGGCTGCTCGAACCGGTCGAACCCGCCCTGGCCCGGGACTTGGCGTCGATCGAGCACTCGGGCACGGCGATCGTGTCGGTGGGATACGCGCGCCGGCAGGTCGTGCATCCGCTGGACGGGATGGGCGTCGTGGTCCCGGCGATCGAGAACAGCCCGATGTTGGCGTGCAGCTTCAGCAGCCAAAAATACGCCCACCGCGCGCCCGAGGGCCACGTGCTGCTGCGCGTGTTTGCCGGTGGGGCCCGCCGGCCCGACCTGGCCGTGATGGACGACGACCAGCTCCGGCCCCTGATCCTCGCGGAACTCGACCGGCTGGTGGGGATCCGCGGGGACCCGGTCTACGCGAGCATCGCCCGCTGGCCGGGCACCATGCCCCAGTACCATGTCGGCCACCGCTGCCTCGTCGCGCGCATCGAGGCGGCGGCCGCTCGGTTGGGGCACTTCGCCCTGGCGGGAAACGCCTTCCATGGCGTGGGCATCCCACATTGCATCCACAGCGGCGAGCAAGCCGCCGAGCATGTGCTCCGCGCCCGATCGGTCGTTGGCGCATGACGTGGCGCCCGTTATGCTGGCGGACGGGTCGGGGGCCAGGATCCCCATGAGTGCACCGGGGGAACGAGTGAAGGAGTCGCCATGCCGAGTGCGTCCGCGACGGCGGTCATCATGGCCGGCGTGCCGCTAGCCAACGCGGCCGTCTATCATCGAATCCGCTTTGCCGTTGTCGATCAGGTCGTGTACCTCGAGGTGCCCGACCAGGCCCGGGGCACGCGCCGGGTACTCATCCTCCGCGACATCGAGATGGAGCGTGCCCGGCAGCACGCGCGGGTCGACGAGGTCCACTCTCCGGCCGACTTCAAGCCCGAGGGCGGACTATCGGGCGACCGCGAGACCGCCACGGCCCAGGCCGCGGCCGAGTGCCTCAGGCGCGCCGGGGTTCGACGCGCCGTCGCCGATCGCACGCTGCCGTTGATCTATGCCGACATGCTCCGCCAGGCCGGCATCGACGTCCACTGCGACCGCGAGATGGGCATCGTTGACCGCCGCCGCAAGGACGAGGAAGAGATCGCCCACCTACGCGAGGCCCAGCGCGTCACCGAAGAGGTCATGGCCCGGGCGTGCCGCTTGATCGCCCAGGCCACCGCCCGCGCCGACGGCGTCCTTTGGCACGAGGGCCAGCCGCTGACGGCCGAACGGGTCCGCGCGATGATCGACCACTGGTTGATCGACCTGGGGTACGCCAACCCGCCGGCGATTGTCGCGGCCGGCCCGCAAGGGGCCGATTGCCATGAACTGGGTTCCGGCGAGCTTCGGACCGGCCAGCCCGTGATCCTCGATATCTTCCCGCGCAACCGCGCGACCCTCTACCACGGCGACTGCACGCGCACGGTGGTCCACGGCGAGGTGCCCGACCCGGTGGCCCTGATGCACGCCGCCGTGTGCCGGGCGAAAAAGGCCGCCATCGCCGCGGTGCGGGCGGAGGTTTCTGGAGAAGCGGTCCATGCGGCGGCCACCGAGGCGATCCGCGCGGCGGGCTATGCCGTGGGACTACCCAAGGAAGACGACCCCCCGTCCTACACCGCGATGGTCCACGGCACCGGCCACGGCGTGGGGCTCGAAGTCCACGAGCCGCCCTTGCTGGACCTCCAGGGGCCCCCCCTGGTCGCCGGCGACGTGGTGACCATCGAACCCGGGCTCTATCGGCGCGACCTCGGCGGGGTGCGCGTCGAAGACATGGTCGTCGTGACGGCCGCGGGCTGCGAAAACCTCAACCGCCTGCCGGAAGGGCTCGACTGGAGGTGACCCATGCCCGTCCCGACCAGGCGGATCCCCTTTCAGGTCGATATCGCCGGGATCATCGAGCTGATGGGTTCGTCGCTGTACAGCCGCAGCGACACGCCGATCCGCGAGTTGATTCAAAACGCCCACGACGGCATTCAACGCCGCCGCCAGATCGACCTCGACTACCGCGGCCGGATCGACATCGAGCAGGACGCCGCCGGGGGAGTGTTGCGATTCCACGACGACGGCATCGGGCTGAGCCCCGAGGAGGCCGAAAAGTACCTCGGCACCTTGGGCATCGGCATCACCGGAATGATCAAGAAGCGAGCCCGCGACGAGCACTCGCGAGACGCCGAGATGCTCATCGGCCAGTTCGGCATCGGCCTGTTCAGCGCGTTCATGCTTGCCGACCGTCTGGTCGTCGAGAGCCTTCGGCTGGGCGGCGGCGAGGCCGTGCGTTGGGAGGCCGGCCCGGGCACCGAGATCGAACTGGGCCCCAGCGCCCGCGCCACCCCCGGCACGACGGTCACGCTGCACCTGAAGGACGAGTCCCGGTTCCTGGCCGAGCGGGCAGAACCCCTGGAGGCGGCAATCCGCCAGTACGCCGACTTCCTGCCCACGCCCATCTACCTCAACGGCGCCACGGCCCGGACGAACGTGATCCACGCGGCGTGGTTCGATCCCACGCCCGACCGTGAGGCGATCGAGCTGGCGCTGGAGAGCCAATTCAACGAGACGCCGCTCGATGTGATTCCGCTGCGCGTCGAACGCCCGGTGACGATCCAGGGGGCGCTTTATGTCACGCCGCAGCGGACGCCGGGCTTCACCGACACGCCGGCCGTGGCCGTGACCGTCCACCGGATGGTCATCTCGCGGAAACTCCAAGGGCTTTTGCCCGAGTGGGCCCCGTTTCTGCGGGGCGTGGTCGAGTTGACCGACTGCTCGCCGACGGCCAGCCGCGAGGATCTGGTGCGCGACCGCACGTTCGAGCAGGTCCGCGCCAAACTCGAGGAACTGCTCTACGAGCATTTCGAGCGCCTGGCCGACGACGAGCCGATACGTCTTGCGAGCCTGATCGCGTGGCACCGCTATACCCTGGCCGG
This sequence comes from Thermoguttaceae bacterium, assembly GCA_024653385.1. Classification (GTDB taxonomy): domain Bacteria; phylum Planctomycetota; class Planctomycetia; order Pirellulales; family Thermoguttaceae; genus JANLFZ01. The sequence goes on from JANLFZ010000207.1 coordinate 7,716, forward strand.
GGCGGCGCTGGAGCATCCGCGCTTGCGCAGCCTGCTGCGGCGCACGTATCGTTTCGCGACCTCGCAAGGGCCCTTGTCGTTCGACGAGATCCTCGAGCGCAGCTCGGCCGATCCGCTGGTCGAGACCGATGCCGGCCGCGTCGTGTGGTACAATCCCGACCGGCGGCAAGAGGCCTGGGCCAACAGCCTTTTCGTGGGGCACGCCGCCCCGTGCGTCCACACCTTACGCAGCTTCGAGGAGTCGCTCTTGGCCGCGCTGGTGGACGACGCGGAGAAGTCGGGCTTGGTGATCGCGATGCGCGTGGCCAGCCCGGGCACCGACGGTTTCGCGGCAACCGTTCTTGGCATGCGGGATCTGGACGAGGCCCCGCCGGCGTGGCAGGAATTCCTCGGCGCCAGCGGAGCCAAGGTGTTTTGCGGCTCGTACGACGCCTCGATGCCGGTGATGGCGTTCCTCAACGAGCGGCGCGAGCTGTTGCGGACGTTCGACCAGTTGAAGCAGCAGGGGAGCATTCCGCCGGGCTTCCAGCGGCTGATCGACGCGCATTTTCGCGACGAGATCCCGGCGGCCAACGAGGTCGTGCTGAACCGGAACCACCCGCTGGTGGCCCGCGCCCTGGCCGAATCGACGGCCCATCCCCTGGCCAGCGTGTTGCGCCTGGTGGTCTTGGGGGCCCTTACCCGCGCCGGGATGTCGGTCGACCGCGCCTTGCACGAAACGCAGGAAGAAGACCTCCAGTGGATTGCCGAGGCCCTTTGGACCCGGCGCCGGTCCAGCGATTCGGTCTGAGCGAGAACAACGGATTCGGGGAACGCTTCATGGAACCAGTGCACGACGACATCGACCAGCGGGCCGAGGAACTCGAACAGAGGATCGGCGCTTTAGGGCAGAAATGTTGTCTGAGGTCGGCGATGCGGGTCGCCCGCGAACTGCGCCGCCTGGCCAAGGCCGAGCGCCGGATCGTCCCCTACCTTCGGGCGAATTTCCACCTGATGAACCTCGCCCAGGGGGCCTTCGAGGTCGACCTGGGCGTCGAGACGGCCATCGAGACGATCGCCCTGTTGGAGAGCGAAGAGAAGGCCCGGCAGTTCCAGCCCGACTTCCCGGAAGATCGGTACTACTACACCGTCCACTGGATGTCGGCTTGCGCGTACGACAACCTGGGCAAGCACATCGCCGAGCGCGACGGCTACAACTCCGACGGAGTCCACGACGTGATCAACGAGGGCATCGAGGTCTGCCGCCGGACGGGCAAGCTCGAGTGCGTGGCGTGTTTCCGCGAGTACGCCGGCGACGTGTTCCTGGCGGCCAACGACCTCGAGATGTCGCTCCATCACGCGCGGACGATCACCGGGATGACGCCCGAACACGGACAGGTCGACCGCCGGTGGCCCGCCGCCAAGCAAATTGCCGTGCTACTAATGCTCAATGGACAGCTCGAGGACGCCCGCGAGGCCGCGGTCGAAGCCCTCCGCCTGGCCGGTTCGTACCACACGCCGATCGAGGCCCAGACGAGTACCTGGGTGCTGCTCGACGAGATCCTCTGGCTCCTGGGAAGGCCCGAGGACCTGGAAACGCTCTGTCGCGGGGCGGGCTGCCCCTACGATCCCGGGGCGTTCCCGCCGGAGGACGAAGCCCCGGTGCTGGATCTGGTGCGGGCCCAGCGCGACGCGGTGGCCGCCTGCTGCCGCGGCGAGCCGGCCCGGGCGCTGGAGATCCTCGCCCCGTGGGACAAGCGTCTCCAGCAGCTCAACGCCTTCCACTCGTGGATCGAAGTCCGCTTGCGATTGGCGGCGGCGGCGCAACTGGCGGGCGATCTGCGGCGGATGAAGGCCCTGGCCGAGCCTCTCGAGGCCCGCGTGCGCAAGGCCCGCGAGTGGCAGGCTCTGGCCCGGCTGCGCGGCCTGCTGGAAGGCACGATGCCGCCCGCGCCGGTGCCCATGCTGGCGCCGGCCACGTCGGGGCCGTTCGCCGCGGCCGGCGCGGCCGCGAAGGACACCGACCGGCAAGAACCCCCGTCGCGCATCGGGGCCGATCGAGCGGGCGAGCGGCCGGGAACCCAAACGCCGGAGCCGCCGGCCGCGGTGCCCGAAGTCGAGGCGACTGGGCCCCAAACGCCCATGACCCCCGCATTCCAACGCTGGATCGACCAATTCCGGCAGGCCGAGGGTCGCGAGGAGGTCTATCGCGCGGTGCTGGACGAGATGCTTGCCGTGCGCCCCGAGGACGTGTCCGAGCCGGACGATGCGGCGCGGCTGATCTACCTCGCCGAGCACGCGGCGCGCCTGAGCAACCGGGCCGCCGAGGCGTGGCGCTGGGCCGAGCCGTTCGCGCGGCGCTTTCCCCAGCACGGCACCACGCTCAACGTGCTGGCCGACTTGGGCAACACCGCGCGTCACGAGGCGGGCGAGAAGGCCGACGAGGTGGTCTCGATCGAGCGGCTCGAGTCGCTGTTTCGCGCGTCGCTCGATCTCGATTGCGAGCACGCGCGGAACTTCGGCCGGGCGGGGTTCTTCTACCTCGATCTCGGCAGGCGCGGCGACGCCGAACGGTGCCTGGCGCGAGGATTCCGCCTCGACCGCACCGACTCGCCGATGGCGCTGGCGCTGGCCGATCTCTACAGCGAGTCGGAGCGCCCTCGCGACGCCTTGGCCGTGCTCGATATGTGCCTGCGCGAGGGATGCGAGGACCCGCGCGTCGCGTCGCAGGCGGGCCTGACCGCGGTGCAACTGGCCCGCTACGACGCGGCCCTGGCGGACTTCGA
>JANLFZ010000208.1:0-6286 GCA_024653385.1 Thermoguttaceae bacterium
GCCACGGTTCCGAAATAGGTCGGCGCGTTCTTGACGGAGATCCGTTTGCCCGACGCCAGCCACGGCCGGGGCGTGCCGCGCGCGATCCACAGGGTGGGGCCATCCTCCATCACCAACAGGTTGCGGAAGTTCTCGAGGAACCAGCCGGCCGTGCCGTTGTCGGGATGCTCGCACTGCGGCGCATAATGGCCCCACACACCCCACTCCGACATCTTGCCGTCGCCGAAGACCATGATGGCATACGAGTTCATCCAGAACCGCAGGAAGTTCGGCACGTCGTCTTGAAGCAGATAGATGTTGGCATTGTGCGAGGCTTTGGGAAGACTGGCGCCATAGCAGTTCCAGAACCAGGCGTCGGCCGTGGAGAGACCTTTCTGCCGCCGCGCCTCTTCCAACTCCCGCACCGCGCAAGCCGACGTGCCGACCTCCTCCATGACATCCAGGGTGCCCACCATGCGGGGGTCGTTGGCGTCCAATGCGGCGAACGGCTCGGCCAGCGGCAAAGCGCCCAGGATCACATCGCCCTGGGGGCGTCCGACGGACGGATACTCCAACGCCAGCATCAGCCCCCGCGTGTAGGCGGCGATGGGGACGAAACTGCGATACAGACCGTCGCGCCCGATGCGCACCGGCGAAAGGGCGGCTTCCCGTTCGACTGCCCGGCGGATGTCGCGACGGAACGCTTCGGCCTCGGCTTGGTACTTGCGGCCGGCCTGGGCATCGAACTCCGCCAAGGCGTCGGCGAACCGCTGAAGTCCCTGAAGCGAAAAGGCGTTGTCGCAGTAGTACCAGCGCCAGTCGCTGGAGGGCAGGGCGTAGTCGCCGAGCATCACCGGCGGCATCAGACCCGCCACCCGCAGGTCCTGGCGGTTGGGAACGTCTTTCATGTAGGAGTTCCGCTGGCGAATGATCCAGTCGGCTGCTGCTTGCAACCGAGCGCGGTGGCGCTGGAACCACTGCTTGTCGCCGGTCAGGAAGTAGCGTTCCGCCATGCCGAAGAGCAGCCGGCCCGTCGAGGCGTGGGTGCCGTCATGGCTGTATCCCATGCCGTGCCGTACACTCGTGGCCCATTCCAGAGCCCCGTCGCCATCGGAGAAGTCGCCGTCGGCCTTGGCTCCCGGGGCTTTCAGGAAATGCTGGTACACCTTGTCGGCTTCGTCGTGCAGTCCGACCATGTCCATTTGCCGAGCCACGCGGCCCACTTCGAACGCCAGCCCGCCCCACATGTGCCGGCCGCGCAATTGATGCGAGGCGGCGCGCCACGCGCCCGTCCAGCGGGCATCCGAAAGTTCTACCTGCATGGGCGGGTCCGGCACTTCGGGAAACGGCGGAAACACCGTCCCGTCGGGACAGCGCCACAGGCGAGCTTCGCGCAGGAGTTCATCCCAGGATCCGATTTCGCGATGTTCGCGAGTCAACTGGCGGATACTCTTGAGCTTCTTGGCGGCCAGTTCCGCCGCGAACTGCCGCGCGGTCCGGCCGCTGCCCGCCTTGGCGATGAATAGACCGTGCTCCGGGATCAAGACGGGTCCCTTCTCGACATCGACGGGTCGGAACGTGACTCCGCCGGTTTTCGTCCAGAGGGTCACCCGGCTGTCCAAGGTGGGTTCGGGAACCTCGGGCCCCGGCCCGGTCGTATCGAACAAGATCGACTTGGTGACGGCGGGCGTATCCAGGACACGTCGGTCGCTAGGCACATACAGCAGCGGCAGCACGATTCCGCGCCGGCTTTCGCCCGCGGCACGCGATTGCCACGTGTGCGGGCCGGTGACGGTCGTTCCCCGGTCGCCGGCCAACGGCGAAATGGGACCGATCAGGCTGAGGTCCGCTTCCAACCGCCCATCGACCTCGGCCTTCTCGGAGCCGGATTGGAATCCCCATTCAATCTCCACATCCATCCGTTTCCAGGTGCCGACCGTCGGGGTGATCAGCCGAATACCCGGTACCGGAATGCTGCCCGCGCCGGACGCCCTGTTGTCCTCGCAGAAGACGGCGACCATTTCCGTGGCGGAGCCTTTGCGGTGCCTGCGGCCGACCACGGTCGGGATCCGCTCGACGCCCACATGGTTATAGGTCCAAGTCCGGCGGTCGGCCGAGATCTCGGGCCGGCCCAGGATCTCGTCGTTGCACCAACCAAACCAGCCGAAGGCCGTGGGATACACGCGCACTTCGACGGCCTCGGGCGAGGGGACTTCCTGACCTGCCGGCCAACACAACTCCACGCGATAGTCCGACAATCGCACCGACCACAACAGCCCCGCAACCAAGCGGCCGCGTGGTTTCGGCGGCAAGGGGGTGACGAGGTCGGGCATGTCATAGTACTCGCTTTTCAGTGCCGCGGCCCCCACCCGCCCGAGGGCGGGTCGATACACCGTGTCGATCCGTTCGAGTCGCCGGGTGAGGAAATACGCTTCGGGCTTTTCCTGCACCGCCCGATCGGCCCGCCACGCATAAGCCCAAGGCGCGATGTCCACCGGCTGGCCTTGAAGCGTGTCCAACGAGGCGACCGTCGCCCCCGAGCCCGAAGCAGCGGGCCCCGACGTCGTCGGCTCGCCGGAGCTTGCCAGATTGGCACCGGTGACGAGCAACACGATCGCAACGGTTATGCTTCCACGTTTCATAGTTCTGCACTCTCCGAGAAATGATTTTGATTTCGCATGTCAACTGTTCAAACGGTCACATCATCCACCGCCACTCGTCTGGATGTTGCGCACCTATTGCCGGCCTGACCCCCAGACCTCCTTCACGTCGTGCGAGTCCTGCTCGATTGTCGCCCAGGCGGAGCGCCGGTGGAATGGGGCCTTCGCGCACTCGCCATCGACACCCGCTTCTGGCGGGCGAGGGCAATGCCTCTTGACCGAATGGTTCCGCTGGAGTAGACTCTTTCGGGTGTCGATAAGGACACCAAGGAGAGACGACGTGACCGATTTGGCGAACCTTCTGGGCCTTTTGCGGCTGCTCCTTCTGGGGGCACGGCCTTAGGGTTCGCACGCCAGGACGATTATTACCAGATCAACCCGAACCCCAAGGCCCACAAAGCCTTGGGGTTCTTTTTTCCGTAGGGATAGCGAGGCCATGAAGTCGCGTGCGGACGATCGACGACGGGTTGGCCCCACGAGGGCGTGGTTGGTGTTGCGCGTGCCGACCAAGGGTCGGCTTCCTACGTTCGATCGAGACTCCGTGAACCCGAATACCCGAGTCCAACTCGCCGGATACATTCTGCCATGACCGATACATCATCACGCCGCATCGTCGTCTTCGATACCACGCTCCGCGATGGCGAGCAATCGCCCGGGGCCAGCATGAACCTCCAGGAGAAGCTCGAGATTGCCGAGGCCCTTGTCGAGCTGGGCGTGGACGTGATCGAGGCGGGTTTTCCGATCGCCTCGCCGGGCGACTTCGAGGCCGTGCGGCAGATCGCCCAGAACGTGCGCGGTTCGGTGATCTGCGGCCTGGCCCGGTGCCGCGACGACGACATCGACCGGGCCTGGGAGGCCGTGCGTCACGCCGAACAGCCGCGGATCCACGTCTTCCTGGCCACCAGCGCCATCCACCGCGAGCACAAGCTGAAGATGACCAAGGAAGACATTGTGCGCCGGGCGGTGGAGGGGGTGAAGCGGGCCGTGGGCTATTGCTCGAACGTCGAGTTCTCGCCCGAGGATGCCGCCCGTACCGAGATCGACTTCCTTTGCCAGGTCGTCGAGGCGGCCATTGCCGCGGGGGCCACCACCGTGAATATCCCCGACACGGTCGGCTACGCCACCCCGGCCCATATGCACCACGTGATCGCCACGCTCGTCCAGCGCGTGCCGAACATCGACAAGGCCGTGATCAGCGTCCACTGCCACAACGACCTGGGCATGGCCGTGGCCAACAGCCTCGCGGCGGTCGAGGCGGGCGCCGGCCAGGTCGAATGCACGATCAACGGCATCGGCGAGCGGGCCGGCAATTGCTCGCTCGAAGAGATCGTCATGGCCCTGCGCACGCGGCACGACTACTACCGGGCCGATACCCGGGTGAACACCCGGCGGCTCGTGCCCACCAGCCGGCTGGTGGCCGGCATTACCGGCATCCAGGTGCAGCGGAACAAGGCGATCGTCGGCCAGAACGCCTTCGCCCACGAGGCCGGCATCCATCAGGACGGCATGCTCAAGGAACCCCGCACCTACGAGATCATGCGGCCCGAGGATGTGGGCTGGGCCAAGAGCGATCTGGTGCTGGGCAAGCACAGCGGCCGGGCCGCCCTGGGCAGCCGGGCCAAGGCCATGGGCTACCGGCTCACCCCCGAGCAACTCAACGCCGTCTTCGAGCAGTTCAAGGTCCTGGCCGACAAGAAAAAGGACATCTACGACGCCGACATCGCCGCCCTGATCGAGCAGCAAATGCACGTCGTGCCGGACCAGTGGACGCTCGAGTCGTACGAACTGCACTCGGGCACGGGCAGGACGCCCGAGGTGACGCTTACGGTTCGGCGCGGCAGCGAGGTCCACACGACGCGCGTCTCGGATGGCGACGGCCCGATCGACGCCGTGTTCCTGGCCATCGAGCGGCTGACCGGCATTGGGGTTGTCTGCAAGGACTTCCGTGTCCACAGCGTGACGGTCGGCAAGGACGCCCAAGGCGAGGTGATGGTGCAAGTCGAACACCGGGGCGAGACTTTCCGCGGCCGGGGAGTTTCGACCGACAGCGTCGAGGCCAGCGCCCTGGCGTTCCTCAACGCGATCAACCGCATTGCCGCGTCCCAGCCCGCGGCGCAGTCGGCCCCGCAGGCCTGACCAAACCTCCCGCGCACGTGAAAGCTACCGGCAAGGGGTGAGCGTCGAGTTCTCCCACGCCGCCGAACTTGTTGTTGCCGCGCAGTTCGCGGCATCTCGACGCCGATGGCCTCGCGATGGCCGTGCCGCCCGGACGGAAACGATCAGTGGTCTGATCCGCGCCAGTCGAGCCGGTCGCGCGTGACGATCCACGGGTCCTCCATCAATTCCCTGGCGTGCGGGTTGTCGACGATGGCCAGACGAACGGGAATCCGGCCGCCGCCCGTCACAAACGAGTTCCAAGCGGCGAAGAACGAACAGCGCGGATAGCGAGCCCGGATCTGCTCGATGTAGGTGAGGTTGCTCCACGACCCATCCGTTGGCTTGCCCAGGCCATGTTCCGTGCCTGCCTGCGGGAAAGCGTAGACTTTGGGGTAGCCGCGGAAAAGGTCGTTCGCCTCGAAGGGGAGGTCCCAAGTCTTGTCGTAGAGATTGTGCCCCATCACATCCACGTACTCGTCGCCCGGGTAGTAGTAATCCGCGGGGACCATGTCGTGGACCCCGCTGGCGGACTCGTAGACCCACAGCAGGTTGTCCAGCTTGTGCTGAACCGTAAGGTATTGATACTGGTGACGCCACAATGCCAGATAGTCTTGTTGAGAGCGCCGCCCCCACCAAAACCATCCGCCGTTCATCTCGGAGCAAGGACGCCACAGCACGACAACCCCCGCGTCGCGCAACGCTTTCAGTCCTTGCGCCACGGCCTCCAGCCATCCCATATACACCTCGCACGCGCGACGGTTGGCTTCGCGGTTCTGCGGATTGGCGGAATGTTCCGGGTCAAGCAACCCGGGTATGTCCACCCAGTCGGGCTGGTTGCGCGTGGGCCGCTGGTAGTTCGGCCGTCCGGTCCAGGGATCGTGTGGGCGCCACTTGATCTTGACCAGTCCGCCTTGCTTCCAGTAGGCGAGAGCGCACGCATTGGCTTCGGCAATCTGGAGGGGTTTGGTCTGCCCCTCGTACTGCACGGAAAGAAGCCCGGGCCATTTCCCGGTCCGTCGGTGGAGTTCGACAACCTGGGTTTCATACTCGGCGTCGATATTGGTCACGTGCTGCCCCACGACGACCCGTCGCTCCGTGCGCGACGGCAACAAGGCCAGGTAACGCAGCACGGCGCGCGCGGTGGAATTCATGTTTGGATTGGAAGGTTTTCCGGGGAACGAGGCCCCGGAACGCGGGTCGGTGGCAGCCCAGTACTCCTGATGGTTGGAGAACCCATCGCGATCCGCATCCGCCCCCGCGTCATCGCGAAGGGGATCAAGGCCATGGGCCTTCTCCCAACCGTCTGGCATGCCGTCCGAGTCGCTATCGGGGCGTGCCGGGTCGGTCCCCGTGGCGGGTTCCTCGTCGTCGCTGAGGCCGTCGCCGTCCGTATCGAGCTTCAGGCTCACGGCGGCCAGACAGTAGTCGGGGAACTCACGTTCGGGCACACGAGCCACCTTGCAGCAAGCCCGGCTTTGCTTCGAGGTGGC
>JANLFZ010000208.1:6296-8774 GCA_024653385.1 Thermoguttaceae bacterium
GTGCCCTGCCAGGTCACGCGCGTCGATCCCTCGATCCGGCTCCACGCCCCGGCTTCCCGTAGCACCCTTTCCGCCAGGATGGTCCGCTTCGGGCCGACGTCGTCGCGGAACTCCAGAAGTGCCCGGGCGCTCGACGGCCGGTCCACTTTGACCTGGAAGCGCGTCAGCAACCGACGTCCTGAACCCAACGCCAAGAGAGGCGCCAACACCTCTTGCGCTGGGCCGTCCCTGCGATCCGCTCGCCCCTCGACGCGAAGGACATGCACGCCCAAACGGGCATCCGGCGAGGCGACGAGCGTGACCCGCGAACCGAGTCGGGTCCAGGCGGCCTGGCCGTCGCTAAAGTACCCGTTGCGCACCAATTCGGCGGCCTGTCCATCCATCAGCGCAGGTCCCAGGCAAAACATCAGGCTGAGCATGGCACTGGCTCGCATGCGTTTCAACCATCCTTGCCCGGGGTGCCAAGGAACTCTCTTCGGACGACGGTACCGCGATCCGGTGCGCGATTCGACAGTCCCAAGTCTCCGCTTCGCCAGAGAACGCCGGCTGCCGATGGTTCCCGCGCAGGGTCACGGGATGCGGCATACCCGGAACTGGCTCCTCGCGCCAATCGAGCTGCGCCCCGAGCCTACCCGAGCCATGCGTTGCCATCAAGAGTTCTGATGGTGTCTTGGCAATGCGCATGGAAGTTGACGCTGTCGAACGGCAAGCGGTAGAGTGGTCTTTTTGGCCCCCGGCGCCGGCGGCATGGACCAAGAGCGGAAGTCTTGAACGTAAAGGAACGCACATGGCGAAATGGTGGAAGGCACTCGTGCTTGCGGTACTCCTGTCGGCCTGCCCGGCATGGGCGGGTGATGGAAACGGCAAGGTTAAGGTCTTCATCCTGGCGGGGCAGTCGAACATGGAGGGGTTCGGCCACATCCGAACGCTCGCACACCTCGGGGACGACCCGCAGTACGGCGGGCTGCTGAAGAAGATCCGCAACGACGACGGTTCATGGGTGGTTCGGGACGACGTGTTCGTCTACTTCCGGGGCGGCAAGACCACGGGGCCGTTGAGTGTCGGGTTTGGTGCATACCCGGAGTTCGTGGGCCCGGAGTTGATGTTCGGCGTGGTCATGGGCGATGCCTTTACGGACCCGGTACTGCTGATCAAGACCGCCTGGGGCGGTAAGGACCTGCACTTCGACTTCCGCCCGCCTGGGGCCGGAAAGCTGCCCTACCCCATCGACCCGGAGGCTTTCGCCCGGCGCGGCGGCGAAAAGGCCGTCGGCGACTGCTATCGCAAGATGGTGGCCGAAACCAGGGACTGCCTGGACAACATGGGCCGGTACTTCCCGAAGCTCAGCGGCAAGCCCTACGAGATCGTCGGCTTCGTCTGGTTCCAAGGCTGGAACGAGATGTTCGCCAGCAAGGGAATTCCGTTCGACCAGATCATGGTCGACTACCCGGTCCTCTACGCCACGATGATCCTGGATCTGGAAAAGGAGTTCGGCCTGAACCGCTTGCCCAGTGTGGTCGGCGAGTTGGGCATTGACGGCGAGAAGGCCCAGGGCAAGATCCTCGAGCTGCGCAAAGCCCAGGCGGCCATTGCCGATCGGCCCGAGCTGAAGGGCAAGGTTCGCTTCGTGCGCACGGCCCAGTACTGGGACCCGAAGCTCGAGGAACTCCAGGCGAAAGAGCGCGCGATCCAGCAACAGCAGCGCGGCAGGCTGAAGGATCAAGTCGCGGCCGCGATCAAGGACAAGCTGGTCGGCAAGACGCCCAGGGAACAGATCGATTTGCAGAACAAGGCCCTGGACGAAGCCGTTCGTTCCACGCCGGAATACAAAGCCTGGCAGGCCGAGTGGGATGCCCTCTTCAGCCACTGGCCCTGTCACTACTACGGCAGCGGCAGGACCTACTGCCTGATCGGCTACGGCCTGGGCGAGGCGATGAAGGAACTGGGCCCGCCATAGCGGCCCGCGGAATCGCTGTCGGGCGCCGCCGGCGCGTGCTCCGGGGCCGCCTGCAAGGACGTTGAAGCTCGGAAAACCAGGATGGCGGCCCCGGTCAGCTTCAGCCGTTGGATCGCTGACTCACGCAAGCTTCCTGAGGCACTTCTTACACGTCGGTCGTCACGTTCACCGTCGAGTAGTCGTAGGTCCACGAGCCCGAATCACGTAGGGTGAGCATCGCCCACCAATTGGTTGCAGCGAGGCTCGGCTAGGCGGGCCCGTCGAGCATACTCTCCGTTTAGCACAAAATGGTGGGCTTTGCCCAGCCTACTTGACTCAGAAGAATCCTTCGCCCATGCGGCCGCCTCGCGCGCGGGAACGGGGGCTTGCCGGAGGGAGCGACATGGACGGTAGCGCAAACGGCCGCGTGCCGACCGCCGGGGGCGGCGCGGGCGGCGTCGTGGCGGCCCGCTGGGCATCGGTCTGGCGGCCCACGTCGCGATAGGCCCGCTGCGGAGTTGGTCCAACTCGAGCGGGCCTAT
>JANLFZ010000208.1:8782-10461 GCA_024653385.1 Thermoguttaceae bacterium
ACCAACTCCGCAGCGACCAAGCCCTTCTGTTCGCGGAGTTGACGTTCGAGGAACTCAATCACCCACTGCGGCCGCCCGGCGTCGTTCCACACCTGGCACCACCAGCCCGTGCGGTCGGCGAAACCGGGGTCCAGGGCCTGGACTTTCCATAGGATCTCAGCGGCCACCCGCCGGTCGGGCGTCAGTTCGGCCTGGTGTTGCAGGATCGCGCCCCGGACCGTGGGGTGTGCCTCGGCGGCCAGGGCCGCGGCCGCCGGCACGTCGCCGGGCCCCTGAAGCTCGTCGAGCATCACGCGGATTTCCTCGGCCCGCCGCGGGTCTTGCTCGGGAAGCAGCATGGCGGCAGCCAACAGCGACCGCCATCGGGCCAGGCCCGATTCGGCATCGGCCTTGCGCCGCAGCGCCTCGCGGCGCAAGCCGGCCGGCAGGGTCTTATCGGCCAGAGCCTTGTCGTACAGGCGCACGGCCGCCTCGCGCAGGCCGCGTTGTGCCGCCAGATCGGCCATGGCGACAATCTGCCCCGACCAGCGGCCGGACACTTCTGCCCAGGTCTGGACCGCGCGTGCCGCCTCAGCTCGCCTGCCAAGCCCGACAAGGGCCTCGATACGCAGCTTCTCCAGTGCGAACGCCAGCGCCGGCTCGGGCTTGGCGCGCAGCCCCGCCTCGGCGTGCTCCAGGGCGTTGTCGAAACGCGAGCCCTCCAGGGCCGTTCGCCCGAGAAGTTCCCAGTCGGCCGCGGTCCGCGACTCGATTGGCTGCTGGATGAGAATCGCGTATCGTTCACCCGGCGTCAGCCCGGGCACATTGCCGCGCGCGACAAACCGCGTCAGATCCACGGCCCGGCCGGCCGCGACCTGGGAAAGCCATGCGAGCACTTGTGCGTGCGGCACGAGCCCATCGCGCTGTTGCGCGCTATAGGCCAGAAGCAGCAGAATCATGGGCTGCCGGGGATGGGCCTCCAGCGCGGCGGTGAAATGCGTGACGGCGGCCGGCCAGTCTCCCTCGCGCACGGCCCGCACGCCACGGTGGAAGGCTGCGTCGACCTCGGGCGGTGCGTGGCGGTGATCCAACCGGACGTAGCCGGGCCAACCGGCAACAAGCTCGGGGACCGCAGGACCGCCGCCGGCCGATTCGATCAGCTCCCAGCGCACCAGCGTCTTGCCCGCGGCGTCCTCGAGCCGAACCAACATGCGGCCGGCTGGCGGTTGATCCGTCGCCGGGGTCTCGAACCAAAGCCGCTGGGTCAACTGGCCGTCGAAATGCGACTCCCACGCGACGGGCTGGCCGGTCTGTTTCGAGAACGCCGCTTCGAGATACGTTCGCGAGGTATCGGCGTAGCCTGCCAAGCCAAAGCGCAGCCGGACGATGCCCTGCCGCGCGTCGCCCTCGCGCGCGGGCGCCGGCCGGATTTCGAACAGCCGGGCCAGCTCGGCGTTGGTGCGATGGGGGAGCCAGGGAAGCCGGGCATCGAGCAATCGCCGGGCCGACTCGCCCCAGGGGCCCAACTCGACGAGGAGCAACGTGGGATAGGCCACGGCGGCCGAGTCGCCCTCGGTGCGGATGGTCCAACCCGGCAGCTCCATTTCCAGCCGGGCGCCAGTGCGCCGGTAAGCGAAACGGTCGATTTCTTTGCCATCGGGCGAGAGCCGGCGCCACCTGGCCAGTCCATCGGCCGGATC
>JANLFZ010000019.1:0-2578 GCA_024653385.1 Thermoguttaceae bacterium
TTGGGGATTGGGGATTGGGGATTGGAGGTGGCTGTACAATTTCCTGGGCGTTGGCTGGTGGCGCGGCGCGGACGAGGCGTCTTGGCGCGGACGAAAGGGAGCGTTAACGTAGCAGGCAAAGGAGGGATCAACGGTCGTGGACACGCTTGGCGGGTCGGTATTCGAACGCGCCGCCCTGGTCAGCCGATTGCTGACTCGGGAACAGCTCAACGCGGCTTGGGCCCAGGTCGACTTGTCCGATCAGGACCCCTCGGCCGAACTGCTCTCGCTCGAGAGTCGCCTGGCCAACAAGCTGGTCGAGATGGGCTGGATCAACCGCTGGCAGGCCCAGCAACTGCTGGCGGGCCGGTCGAAATTCAATCTTGGTCCCTATTGGATCGTCGATTCGATCGGCCGTGGCGGCATGGGCCAGGTGTTCAAGGCCCGCGACGAGCTGCTCGACCGGATCGTCGCCGTCAAGGTTCTTCCCCGAAGCAAGTCCACGCCCGAGGCGGTCGCCAATTTCAAGCGGGAGATCGAGGCCCAATCGCGGCTGTGCCATCCGAACCTGGTCCGGGCCATCGATTCGGGCGAGGATGGGAAGGTCATTTATTTGGTGACCGAATACGTCCCCGGCGCCGACTTGCGCAAACTGGTGCGTTCGAAGGGCCCGATGACGATGGAACGGGCGGCGAGCATCATTGCGCAGGCAGCCTGCGGGCTCCAGCACGCCCACGAGCAGGGCCTCGTCCATCGCGACGTCAAGCCGGGGAACATCCTGGTGACGCCCGACGGCGTGGCCAAGCTCTCCGATCTCGGCCTGGCCGGCCCGCTGGGGGGCGATGTGGAGAACGATCCGCGGTTCGGCCGGATTGTCGGGACGGCCGATTTTCTTTCGCCCGACCATATCGAGGCCCCCTGGCAGCCCACGCCCGCGTGGGACATCTACTCGCTCGGCTGCACGCTGTACTACGCGGTGACCGGCAAGGTGCCATTCCCGGGCGGATCCACGCGCGACAAGGCCAACGCACATCTGAGACTGCGGCCGCTCGACCCGCGGCGACTAAACCCCAACCTGACAGCCGCCTTTGTCGAGGTCCTGGCCGACATGATGGCCAAGGACCCTGAACAACGGATTCCCTCGGCGGCCGCGGTGGTGGCGCGGCTGCGACCTTGGGTGGGCGCTCCGGAGCGCGTGTCGGGCATGGTGCCCGGCGGTCGAGTGCCCGGATCGGGGCCCGCGGGTCCGCGTCCAGGCGGCCCGGTCGACGATGAGATGGACGACACGGAATCGGGCTTTCCCGACCTGCCCGAGGCCGCGCCAGGACCGAAGGAAAACACCAGCCAAGCCTCGCAGGTGACCCACCCGGTCGCGTCGGCCGGCGACGCGACCGCCTCGCGGCTCGATGCGGTTGCCGACGAAACGGGCGACGAGGTTTCGATGCTCCGCCCGCTGGCCGTGTTCGTCGGGTTCCCGCTGGCCCTGGTCGGCGCGATCCTCGCGATCGGGGGCCTGGTCGGATGGTTGCTGGAACGCGGCGGGCCGTGAGGCTTTGGCCGCCCGGCGAACGCGATGGTTGATGCACAGCGACACAGCGGCGGGGGTTTACGCCCGCACCCAGTTCCAGGTCTTTAGCAATCGGGAGCAACCCATGACCCGACGGACGCTTGGTTTCCTCGCGGCAATGGCCCTGGGGGCCTGTCTGGATTCGGCTGGCCTGCCGGCCGAGCCCTCGGAAACCGATCTTTGGACCCAGGCCGACGCACGGATCGAGAAACACCGCAAGGCCGAAGCCACCGTGGTCGTGACCCTCAAGGGCCAACCGGTGCCGGGAGCCGCGGTGTCCTTCGAGCAGACGCGGCACGCGTTCTTGTTCGGTTGCAACATCTTCCTGTGGGGTCGCGTGGGCGACGACCGGGCCGAAGCGGCCTACCGCGACCGGTTCGCCGAACTGCTCAACTACGCCACACTGCCGTTCTACTGGCCGTCGTACGAGCCCCAGCGCGGCCAGCCGGCGCATGAGTACGCCGAGAGGGTGGCCCGATGGTGCAAGGAACACGGCATCGCCGCGAAAGGGCACCCGCTGGCCTGGAACTTCGCCGATCCGCGGTGGCTTCCCGACGACCTCCAGGAGGTGCGACGGCTCCAGATCGAGCGGATCGAGGATTGCGTCCGGCGCTTTGCCGGGCTGATCGATCGCTGGGACGTGGTCAACGAGGCCACGCACTTCGACCGCGACGAGTTTCTCAAGCGGGCGCCGAAGACGAGCCGCCTGTGGAAGGAACTCGGCCAAGTGGAGTTCACGCGGGAGTGCTTCGAGCACGCGCGCAAGGCAGGGGCCAAGGCAACGCTGCTCATCAACGACTACCGGACCGACCCGGCCTACGTGAAACTCATCGAACAACTCGTCGACGCCCAAGGCAAACGGCTCTACGACGTGATCGGCATCCAGAGCCACATGCACGGCGGCGTATGGTCCAATGCGAAGATCTGGGAGACGTGCGAGCGGTTCGCGCGGTTCGGCGTGCCGCTGCACTTTACCGAGACGACGATTCTCTCGGGCGACGCGGGCTGGGAGCGCAAGGGGCCCTGGCGGAC
>JANLFZ010000019.1:2588-5369 GCA_024653385.1 Thermoguttaceae bacterium
CTCCCGAGGGCGAAGCGCGTCAGGCCCGCGAGGTGACCCGTTTCTACACGATGCTCTTCTCGCACCCGGCGGTCGAGGCGATTACATGGTGGGATTTCAGTGACCGCCGCGCGTGGCAGCAGGCGCCGGCCGGGTTCCTCCGCGCCGACATGAGCCCCAAGCCGGCCTACGAGGCCCTGCGCAAACTGATCAAGGGGACCTGGTGGACGCGCGCGGAGGTCCGGACCGGCCCCGATGGCGTGGCCCGGACCCGAGGCTTCCTGGGCGACTACCGGGTGAAGATCGCGCACAACGGGCGCACCGTCGACCGCCCGTTGACCCTGACCCGCGACGGCGAAAACCGCCTCCGGATCGAGCTGGAGCCGTGACTGGGAACGGTGGCCGGGCGAAGCCATCGAGGCTTACAGGATGCCGCCCTGGCAGAAGAGATCGCGCCCAGGGCGCCGCTGCCGGCGCCCAAGGCCGATGGTGGCGGGCGGCGCCTAATCGCGGGGACGCACCCCCCCGGTCAATCCGCTGTAATCCGAGCGATCAGCAGGATGCCAAAGGGGAAGGCCCTTTCGGACCCGCTCGGCCAGCACGTCGAGCTTGGCCCGCGACCCGGCCGGGGCATCGGTGGGAACGAATTCGCTGGTTTCCGCGGGCACGAAATCCTCATCGTGCCCGCACTCGAGAATTGCTTCAAACACATTCCTCATCGGCTGACACTCCCTGAAGAACCAAACCACCTATGGCCGACAGATCACCGCCCAAGCAGGCGATGCACGGGTCATCGGCCAGACATTTGCGTCACCTAACCATCGCGCTTGAATGTGAAGAAAGGAGGGCTGGGCAAGCTGGTAAGGCGACGCATTAGCGTAAAACACATCATTATTACGGTTTCTCGCCGTTTGTCAAGAACGGCATCGCGCAAATTGATCGATTGATCGAGTCATCGAGCCCCCCCGTTCAGTGATAACATGCTGGAGTACCAACGGTCGTCCCCGACGCGATAAAATACGCCGTCCGTGGGTCGTCGTTTTCCTTGGCGTGTCATGGGGGCCCCCTTGCGAGAGTGCAATTCGCGTTTCGGGGTCGCGCAGCATAAGGAAGACTCGGGGTCGTCGTAATGGGCCTGCTATTGTTCAAGAAGCGCTTTCTTCCGGCGATCCGCTGCGGCCAGAAGACGCAGACCATCCGGCTTTGGAAGCACCGGCGCATGCGTGCCGGCCAGCGGAGCTTTATTCCCGGGGCCGGGCGCATCCGCATCACGGAGGTCGAAGAGGTGCGGCTGGAGGACCTTACCGACGCCGACGCAGTGCCCGACGGCTTCGCGACGGCCGACGAGTTGCGGGCCGAAATCGGTCGGCTCTACGCGGACCGCCTGACGGCCGGCTATCGTGCCTACCGAGTGCGATTCGAACTGGCTCCCGTCGAACCGTTGGAAGCGGCGCGGCAGAAGTCGGCACCAAGCCCTTGAGTCGGCGCTATTGCCCGGGTTCACAGACTTTCTTATACTACCGCGTCACAAGACGACTGGCTTAGTCTGCGTCGCTTTCAGCAAGGAGGCTGAAGCATGATCGTTCGGACCTTGTTGACCGCCGCGATCGTGCTCATCGCGGTTGCCCCCATCTTGGGCCAAACGACGGCGGGGACGGCGGTTGCGCCGAATGCGGGGTCCGCCGGGTCCATCGGAAGCGCGTCGTCGGCAGCCGAAACGCCTGGAGTCTCGAAGCCGGCCCCCTCTTCTGGGGCGAGTGCGCCTTTGTCACGAGGCTCGATCGCCCGCGTTTCTGCCGGAAGCGGCACACTGCCCAACACGCACGGCCAGATCTGGCGCGAATACGACATCAGTCCTTACACGCTTCGCAACCAGACAACCAAGCGTCCCGAGCAGGCGATCGTCGATTGGGTGTTGCGTGAGACGGGCTACGAGGCATGGCACACGGAGCCCTTGGGCATTCTCAGCGCGACGCCGCGCGTGTTGCGCGTCTATCACACTCCGCAAGTGCAAGCCGTCGTGGCGGAGGTCGTGGACCGCTTCGTCAATCCCGAGGCGGAGTCGCACGGATTCGGCCTGCGCGTGATGACCTTGGACAGCCCGAACTGGCGAGCCCGGGTTCAGCGTCTGCTCGTTCCCGTGCCGGCCCAAACGCCGGGGGTTCAGGCGTGGCTCTTGGAAAAGGAGGGAGCGGCGATGGTCCTTGCCGAGTTGCGTCGCCGCAGCGACTACCGGGAGCACAACTCGCCGCACCTCTTGGTCACCAGCGGCCAGTCGTTGGCCGTGACCGCGACCCGGGGTCGAAGCTACGTGCGTCATGTGGCCTTGCGTCCGGAGATCTGGCCAGGTTACGAACCCGAGAGCGGCTTGATCGACGAGGGCTTTTCCCTGGAGCTGAGCCCGCTGCTGTCGGTCGATGGCAGGACGGCCGACGCGATGATCAAGTGCGAGATCGACCAGGTCGAGCGGTTCCAAGCGGTGATGCTCGACGTACCCACGGTCGCGGCGCCGAGGCAGCGGACCAAGGTCGAGGTGCCTCAGATGAGTCATTTCCGGTTCCACGAGCGGTTCCGCTGGCCCGTGGAACAGGTGCTTCTGATTAGCCTGGGCGTCGTGCCGGCTCCGGTGCCGGGCGAGGCGAAGCCCCTGGTGCCGGGGGTTCCGTTGCCGGTGCCGGGCACGCCGCCCCGGGCCGACATGCTCGTCATGATCGAAAGCAAGGGAAAGACCGCCGCGCGTGCCGCGTTGCCGACTCAAGCGGGAATCGACCCCTACCGGCGCTAAACGCGCGGCGCAAGCTC
>JANLFZ010000019.1:5379-8729 GCA_024653385.1 Thermoguttaceae bacterium
CCGGAATAGCCTTCGCGAGGCGGCAATCGCATGGCCGTCGGTTGCGTGGCTTTCGGAAAGAGTCCGTGGATGCCCCGTGCGGGGTTCATGACTTGGGTTCGACGAGGCTGCCCAACGGGGCACCCGGCAACCCTTGAGCGGGCTGCGGCAGAACGTCTTCTCCGCCGAAATACCGCCGCCGGAAGTACAGGGCCACGTTCACCAACCCGATCATCACCGGCACTTCGACCAACGGACCGATGACCGCCGCGAAGGCCGCCCCGTGGTGGATCGTGAACACGGCCACGGCCACGGCAATGGCCAACTCGAAGTTGTTGCTGGCCGCGGTGAACGACAGTGTGGCCGTCTTCGCGTAGTCCGCCCCGGCGATGCGCCCCATGAAGAAGCTCACCAAGAACATCACCACGAAGTAGACCAGCAGCGGCACCGCGATCATCAGCACGTCGACCGGAATGCGCACGATCTGGTCGCCCTTGAGGCTGAACATCACCAGGATCGTGAAGAGCAGCGCCACCAAGGTGATCGGGCTGATCTTCGGGATGAAGGTCTGTTCGTACCAAGGGCGTCCCTTCCATCTCAGCAAGACGACGCGGGTGAACAGCCCGGCCAAAAAAGGAATGCCCAGATAGATGAACACGCTCTGGGCGATCTGGCCCATGCTCACCTGGACCACCTTCCCCTCGAGGCCCACCAGCGGCGGCAGCCAGGTGATGAACACCCAGGCGTAGACGCTGTAGAAGAACACCTGGAACAGGCTGTTGAACGCCACCAAACCGGCCGCGTACTCGGTGTCGCCCTTGGCCAGGTCGTTCCACACAATGACCATCGCGATGCACCGGGCCAGGCCGATCAGAATCAACCCGGTCATGTACTCCATGAACTTGGGGTCGTCCGGCAGGAACGCCGGAAACAGGAATCCCAAGAACCCGACGGCCAGCAGGAACATCAGGACCGGTCCCACCACCCAGTTCTGCACGAGCGACAGTCCCAGCACCTTCCAGTCGCGGAACACATCGCCCAGTTCCTCGTACTTCACCTTGGCCAGCGGCGGGTACATCATCAAGATGAGGCCCAGCGCGATGGGGATGTTCGTCGTATCCACCTGGAAGCGGTTGATGAACGACTCGATGCTCGGGAAGTAGTGGCCGGCGCCCACCCCGATCGCCATGGCCAGGAAGATCCAGACGGTAAGATAACGGTCGAGGAACGATAGCTTGCCCCGCGGCAGGGTTTCTCGGTTCATGGAGTGCTCCTCTCGCTAAGCTTCTCGATCAAGGGAATCCGGAAGCGTCTCCACAAACGCCCGGATCTCGTCGCGTACCCGGCGGTAGGGGGCCAGTCGTTCGTCGTCGGTTCTCGCACCGGCCGCCAGGCGCGGCGGATCGTCGAACCCGACGTGGATGGTCTTGGCCCTCCCAGAAAACACAGGGCACGATTGGTGGGCGTTGTCGCAGACGGTCACCACGTAGTCGAACTCAAGGCCGACGAGTTCGCCCACCCGCTTCGAACATTGGCCGGAAATATCGACGCCCGCCTCGGCCATGACCCGTACCGCGTCGGGGTTCAGGCCGTGGGCCTCGACCCCGGCCGAATACGGTTCGATCTCGCCGCCCTTCAGTTGGCGCGCCCAGCCCTCGGCCATCTGGCTGCGACACGAGTTGCCGGTACAAAGGAAGAGAACTCTCAGCATCGGTTCTGTCGCCTGCACAGCTCGTCGCGGTCCATCGTGAGGATTTGTTTCAGCCGCTGGGCGTCGGCCCGGGCCTTCGGGTCGTCGGCCAGCAGCCCGGCAACGGCCGCGGCGATCTGCCGGGCTTCGGCGGGAGCGTCCTCGCCCGATGCGCGATAGAACATCCACCGGCCCTCCTTGCGGCTGTCGATCAGTCTGGCCTGATGAAGGATCGACAAGTGCTTCGACACGGTGGACTGGGCCAGCCCGAGCAACTCCACGATCTGACAGACGCACAATTCCTGTCCCTGGAGCGCCAAGAGGATTCGCAGCCGATTCTCATCGGCCAGGGCCTTGATGACCGACAGCAGGTCGCGCATGCCTGGTGGCTCCTATATATCGCCATGTAACGAAGTATATCGGCGCCGTGCGGCTGCGTCAATGTACCCGGTTCACAAGCCTAGACAAGGCTATCCGAAGAAGCGCCCGTGGCGGTGTGCCGGGTCTCTTTGAGGCGATTGCCGCGCGACCTCGCGGCGGCACCGGAAGCAAGCGGCCCCAACGCCGCGTCAGCAGCCGTGCTTTTCGAGCTTGGCCCGCAGGGTGTCGGCCGTGAACGGCTTGACGAGGTAGTCGGAGACCCCCGCCTGAATGGCCTGGAGCACGCGGCCTTTCTCGGCCTCGGTGGTGATCATGATGATCGGCACCTTGGGATCCTGGGCGCGAATGCCCTGGACGACCTCGAGGCCGCTCTTGCCGGGCATGTTCCAATCGGTGAGCACCAGGTCGAACTCGCCCGGCTTGAACATCGACAGCGCCTCGTTGCCGTCGGCGGCTTCTTTGGCGTCGGGCACACCGACCGCCTGGAGCGAGCGGAGAATGATCTTGCGCATCGTGCTGGAATCGTCCGCGACGAGCACTCGAGCTGGCATGGCGGGTCCTCAACGACTGGCGGAAGCGAAATCCACGGGCACCGTGCGGCCGGTCGTCGGCGCGCAAGGGCCTGGGATAGGTAGGTCATATAGAACCCTAGGTCATGACGTGAAAACGTCAAGTTCCCCGCGGAGGAACACGCTCCGACCGGAACATAACCTATAGTTCTTCAAGAAAACCGGGAACGCCGGCCGGTTTGCGGCTCGGCGGCTCCCCCCAACCCCTGTCATGCCGGATGGGCAATCGAACCCTGGAGTCTATCGATATGGCCACCGCCACTCACGAAGCCCCTGTGAAAGAGAAACGCCGGGCCGAAGGCATCGGCTCGATGCAGTTGGTCAGCTTCCGCTTGGCCCAAGAGGAATACGGCATCGAGATCACGAAGGTGCAAGAGATCATCCTGATGGGCGAGATCACCCGCGTGCCGCAGACGCCCCCCTACATCAAGGGACTGATCAATCTGCGGAACACGGTGATTCCGATCGTCGACCTGCGACTGCGGTTCGGCTTGCCCCAGGAGGAGGCCACCGACGAGACGCGGATCATGGTGGTCAACGTGGCCGGCAAGACGATCGGCATCATCGTCGACGCGGTCAGCGAGGTGCTGCGCGTCTCGCACGATCAGATCGCGCCGCCGCCGCCGACCGTCTCGGGTCTCGGGCGCGAGTACCTCACCGGCCTGGTCAAACTCGACAAGGGGCTGTTGATCCTTCTGGACATCGACAAGATCCTCGGCCAGGAGGAGAGG
>JANLFZ010000019.1:8739-22828 GCA_024653385.1 Thermoguttaceae bacterium
CCTCTCCTCCTGGCCGAGGAGAGGGACGCCGTCGACGCTGCCACTGCCGCCGGGTGAACCGCCCCATGCCGCTTGCCGACCTCGTTCCCATCCAGCCGCTGCCTCCCTTCGTCGCCGCCGAGCAGGTGACCGACGCGCAATTGGCGCGGTACGCCGCGCTGATTTACCAGCGCACGGGCATACGGGTCTCGCCGCAGAAGAAGACGCTTCTGTCGAACCGGCTCCGGCGACGGCTGCGCGACACCGGCATCGAGAGCTTCGAGGCGTATTACCGGCGACTTAGCGCGCTGCCGCCCGGCGATCCCGAGTGGGACGCCTTCCTCCAGGAAATCACCACGCACGAAACGTACCTGTTCCGCGACGAGTCGCAGTGGCGGTGGTTCTCGCGCGAGTACCTGGCGCAGAAGGCGGAAGAGGGCCGTGCCGGCGCGCGGCGCGTGCTGCGGATCTGGTCGGCGGCGTGCAGCACCGGCGACGAGCCCGTGACCATCGCCTGCTGCGTGGCCGCGTGCCTGCCGAATGTCGAGCGGTGGAACGTGCAAATCCTCGCCACGGACATCGGCAAAGGCGCGCTCGAGCAGGCCCGGGCCGCGGTCTTCGGCGAGCGCGCCATGCGGCTGGTTCCCGAGGAGTACCGCCGGCGCTTCTTCACCAAGGCCAAGGATGCGCCCCTGTGGCGGGCGCGCCCCGCGCTAACGCGCATGATCGTCTACCGCCAGCACAACCTGATGGAACCGCTGGCCAGTCCCCCGTTCGACCTCGTCTTCCTCAAGAACGTGCTGATCTACTTCGACACGGAATCGAAGAAGACCGTCGTGCGGCACCTGACCGCGGCCATCAAGCCTGAAGGGCTCCTGGTCACCGGCGCCGCGGAAGGCGTCGGCGACCTGCTCAAGGGGTTCGTCAGGCTTCAACCGTGGCTCCACCGCAAGCCGGGAAAGCAGGCATGACCGCACCCGAAACCCGCGACGAGTTCTTCGAGTCTCTTCTGGGAGATTTCCTCGACGAGTCCGGGCAGTTGCTTGCGCGGCTCAACGAGAACCTCCTCCAGTTGGACGAATGGGTCCGCGCGCTCGATCCCGACCAGCACCAGCCGTGCGACCCCGAGCTGATCAACGAGATGTTCCGGGCCGCGCACAGCCTCAAGGGCCTCTCCGCGATGCTCGGGCTGAAGGACATCAATCAGCTCACGCACAAGATCGAGAACGTCTTCGACGCGGCGCGCAAGGACGAACTGCCCGTTACGGGAGGCGTGGTCGAGCTGATGTTCCAGGCCGTGGACCGGTTGGGAGGCCTGGTCGACATGCTGAAGTCGCCCGAGGCCCCGCCGGTCGAGTGCGACTCGGTGGTGCACGACATCCAGACGCTGCTCCAGTCGGCGGGCGTCGAGCGCCGCGCGTCGACCCAGGCCGACGCCGAACGCGCCTTGGCCGAGGTGGTCGCCTCGCCGGCGTCCCCGGAGCCCGGCGCGCCCGAACCGGCGTCCAGCGCGGCGGAAGGCTCCCCGGAGCCGCAGGTGGTCCCGGCGGCAAGCGCTGGCGCTTCCGCCGAGCCGGCGCCACCTTCGGATCCGTTCGCGAACGTGCGCGACGAGGCGGAGCCTTCCGACAAGTACCTGGCGATGTTCATCGACGAGGCGGAACTCTCGCTCGACGAGTTGACCGAGACGCTGTTGGCCACCGAACGGCGCTCCGGTCCCGAGGCGATCGAGCGGCTTCTGGTCACGTCGCATCGGATCAAGGGATCGGCCGCCTCGCTCGGCCTGAACCGCGTCGCCAAGCTCGCCCATTTCATGGAGGATCTGCTCCAGGACCTGGCCGCGTGTGGGGGTGGACTGTCGCCGAATCTGGCCGACGCCATGCTTCGATGCACGGATGGCCTACGACAATACGTGGCGGCCTTGAAGAAGGGCGAGGTTCCGACCGACCGGTTCGGCGAGCTGGCGCGGGAATTGGCCGCGGCCCACGGGGATCGGCCGACCGACGAGCCCAGCGCCCGGCCGACCGCCGAACCCGAAGCCGCCGAGCCGGCGCCAGCGGCCCCGGTTGCGGTTTCCGGGGAGCTGCGCCGCATCGTGGCGGCCGCCGCCCCGGCCGGCTCCATTGCGTGGGCCGGCGAAGTCCGATTCCGCCCGGGGTTGGCCCTGGTAGGTCTCAAGGCCAGACTGTTGTTCGAGAAGCTCTCGAACCTCGGCATGGTGTGCTACTTCGACCCACCGGCGGAAGCCCTGGAGGGAATCGACGACCTCGAAAAGGTCTGCTTCGGCGTGTGTACGGAACAGCCGCGCGAGACGGTCGTCCGCCAACTGCGCGTGGCGGGCGTGGAGCACGTGGCCATGGAACCGGCCGAGTCCCCCGACGGCATGCGGCACGGGGCCGACAGAGAAGAGGCCTCCGCGGCAACTGCCGGAAGCGCTGTGCCGGCGGGCCAAGCGGTTTCGACCGCCGAGCCCGCGGGCCGGCGCGCGCCGGACGAGCCCGCCAAATCCGTCCCCGCCGAACCGGGGCGTCCCGCCGAGACGATTCGGGTGGACATCGAACGGCTCGACCAGTTGATGAACCTGGCCGGACAACTCGTCATCAACAAGGCCCGGTTCGCGCAGATCGGCGACCGCTTGAAGCGATCCCTCCACACACGGCATGCGACCCGGGTGCTGGGCAGCGTCTTCCAGACCCTCGAGCGGATGTCGGCCGGCACGGTCGCCTGCGGCGGCCAGGTGCAGGCCGAGTTGGAAAGCCTCAGGACCCTGGCACGCCGCGTCCAAGCCGATCTCGAAGCGGTGCGGCAGGACCTGGCGGCCTTGAACGAGGTCCGTGGCGCGGTCAACGACTTGTCCGAGGCGATTCATCAACTCGACCGCGTGACCGACGGCATCCAGCAGAGCGTCATGGACACGCGCATGGTGCCGATCGGTCCCCTGTTTGCGCGCTTCAAGCGGGTGGTGCGCGACATCACCCGCGCCAACGGCAAGGAAGTCCGCCTGGTGATCAACGGGGAGAAGACGGAACTGGACAAGCGGATGATCGACGAGCTGGGCGATCCGCTGATCCACATGGTCCGCAACGCGGCCGACCACGGCATCGAACCGCCCGAGGTCCGCCTCGCGGCCGGAAAGCCCCGCGAGGGCACCATCACGCTGGATGCCTTCCACCGCGGCAGCAGCATCATCATCCAGGTGGTCGACGACGGCAAGGGGCTCGATGCCGAACGGATCCTCCAGAAGGCCGTCGACAGGGGCCTCGTCGCGCCGGCCGAGGCCGAGCGGATGAGCCGCCAGCAAATCTTCCAGCTCATCTGGGAGCCCGGCTTGAGCACCGCGGAAAAGGTCACCGAGGTCTCGGGCCGCGGCATGGGCATGGATATCGTCAAGAGCAAGATCGAGGATCTCAACGGAACCGTCGAACTGGACAGCACGCCGGGTCAGGGAACCACCTTCACGATCAAGCTCCCCTTGACCCTGGCGATCCTTCCCAGCCTGATGGTGGAAATCGGCGGCGATGTGTTCGCCATGCCGATCGAGGCCGTGGCCGAGATCGTCTCGGTGCGCGAGCAGGATCTGGCGACGGTCCACGGCTGCCTGACGGCGAGGGTGCGCGATCGTGTGGTGTCGGTCGTGCGCCTCGACGAGGTGCTCCAGTGGACCGGCCACAGCGCGCGAGCAACCGGCGACGAGAACGGCCGGACGAACCTCGTGATCGTCGGCGAGCGCGGGCGCGAGATCGGGCTGTACGTCGATCGCGTCGTCGGCGAGGAAGACGTTGTCATCAAGTCGATGGCCGAGAACTACCGCAATGTCGCCGGAATCGCCGGGGCTAGCATCCTCGGCGACGGCCGCGTCTCGTTGATCCTCGACGTGGCCGCCCTGATCGAGCGGGCTGCCGCGTGCGGCATGGCCAACCGGCAAGCCAATCAGACCGCGCGGGCCCGTTGCCCAGGGTGAACAGGACCTCTCGCGTCGCCGACCCGAACCGTTCCATCGACACGAGCTGAACGAAGCGAGCCATCGTATGATAAACACCCAGGCCCTTGCTGATGCAAACCTCGAACTGCTCCATCAGTTCTTTTCCGCCGCCACCCACGACGCCTCGGCGGCGATGTGCCGATGGACCGACGGTCTGATCTCGCTGTCGCTCGACGAGGTCCGCGAGATCCCCATGGAAGAGGTTTCCGCGGAACTCGGTTTCGGCGATGACCTCTTGACCATGGTCGTGCTCAGTGCGCAGGGCGAGGTCGGCGGCGAAATGATCCTCGCGTTCGACGAGTACAACGGCAGGCGGCTGGCCGCCTCGCTTATCGGCCGGCCCGTGGACGAGTCGGCCCCTTGGAGCGAGTTGGAGAAATCGGCCCTCACCGAGACCGGGAACATCCTCGGCTGCGCCTACATGAACGCGCTGACGCGATTGATCGACGCCGAACTGGTTCCCACGGCCCCTTGGTTCCTCCAGGACTACGGCGCCAGCGTGCTCGAGCAAGCGCTGTTGGCCCAGGCATCCCAATGCGATCGTGTGCTCGTCTGCCGGACCGGCTTCCACCGGCATGGCGAGGAGTTGAACTGGCGAGTGGTGTTCGTCCCCACGATGGCCCTTCGGCGCGCCATGGAAAACGCGCTGCGCCGCGGAGCCTGACACCCCGAACCGCCTTGCGTGGAGCACAAGATGTCGCAAAGCACGCTTCTGGAAACCGCCCAACCGATCGCGGTCGGGATGGGGCAAATCCGCGTGGCTCACGGCCCGGCCGTCCTTGGCGCGGTCCTCGGATCGTGCGTGGGGGTTGCCTTGTTTGCTCCGCGGCTGCGGATCGGCGCCTTGGGACACATCGTGCTACCCGATTCCAAAGGGCAACCGGCCAGCCCCGGCAAGTTCGCCGACACGGCCATTCCGGCCATGCTGCACGAGTTGCAGGCCCTGGGCGTGCATCCCAGCGGCCTTGTGGCCAAAATCGTCGGCGGCGCCTGCATGTTCGCCATGTCGGGCCCACTTCAGATCGGCGCAGCCAACATCGAGGCCGCCGTGCGCATCCTGGGTAATGCGGGAATCGCCGTGGCCGCTCGAGACGTCGGGGGCACCAAGGGACGGCGCGTCCGCTTGGACTGCACCACCGGCATGCTTGAAATAGAAATCGTCGGCTGCCCCCCGCAGCAGCTATGACGGGTAGCCGGAGAGTAGGGGGATTAGAGATAAGGGATTGGGGATTGGGGATTGGGGATGCAAGGGTATCGGTGACCGTTCACAAGCTGGGAACCGGCACGTTTTTCGGCCCCTTGCGGGCGGGGAGACGTGCCTGTCCCTTTCACACCCCAGCGAGATGCCATGCCAAGGCGATTGCTCGTCACTGATGACGCGGTGATTATTCGGGAGATGATCAAAGATGCCGCCAGAGGGGCTGGCTGGACCATTGCCGGGGAAGCCGGCGACGGCATCGAGGCGGTCGAACGTTTCCGCGAGTTGAGACCCGACGCGGTCACGCTTGACTTGGTCATGCCCCGCCGTGGCGGAATCGAGACGCTCCGCGAGATGCTCGCCATCGACCCAACCGCTCGCGTGGTCGTGGTAAGTGCCTTGGAACAGAAATCCATCCTCCGACAGGCATTTCAGATCGGCGCCGCCGACTTTCTGGTCAAGCCGTTCGATCGAAAGACTCTTGTGCAGACGCTCGACGCCTTGGTTCCCCCAGTCGAAGGGGTCCAGCAAGGTCTCTCTTGACCGACCATCCGCCGATTCGCTATCTTCCGCAGCCCGCCGTGCGCCCTGGGGTCGGACCCTAGCAGTCGCGGTTCGGCAACACGGGATGTGGGCTGCCTGGCGGTGAAGCTCGCAGCACAGATTCCCCAGACTTCGCCGATTGTCCATTCTTTGCGGTCTCGCCAATGTCGGATCGGTGGCCATTCCATGGTAGCCTTTCCAGGGGAGACCGTCGACTTGCGCGATGCGGCCCTCCACCACGCAGAAGGAGTCGCCCAACCACTTGCGCCACTCTTCAGCGCGGAGCGGACGAAAGGCGTCTTGCCTGTCGGCCGCCAAAACCCGATGCTCGTCGAGCCACGCCGGTCGGATGGGCCATTCTCTTGGTGGTGGCAGTCGGGCTTGGGCCTGGTTGCTCGTCGACGAAGATCGCCACCTTGCGCCCGGTCCCCAAGAGTCCCCTGGTCGACTCGCTGCGGCTGACGGCCAGCGGTGGGCCCAGGCCGGGCGATCGGACCATGCAATTCCTTCGCCTGTACGATCTGACGAAGGAACTCAAGGGCGATCCGCAGCGACTCTTGGAACAGGTTCAGGAAATCATCGACCGCGAGCCGTCGGCCGACAAGGTCTACGCGATCGCCGAACTCAGCTACCTCCAGGCGAAGCGGGTCGAGGCCGACAACCCACATCTGGCGCTGAAC
The DNA here is from genome assembly GCA_024653385.1 of Thermoguttaceae bacterium. Lineage (GTDB taxonomy): Bacteria > Planctomycetota > Planctomycetia > Pirellulales > Thermoguttaceae > JANLFZ01. The sequence goes on from JANLFZ010000019.1 coordinate 15,122, forward strand.
CTCTACGGCGCCGCGGCGCTACAGGCCTATAAGTACCTCTTCGACGACCGGTTCCGCGACTTGCGAAACCCCTACGATCCGCAGTTCCGCGGGGCGTGCGACTTGTACAACGGCTCGCTCGAGGCGGCCTTGCGGTTGATTTGCAAGGAACGCGGACTGTCGCCAGGTCAAACGTACACGATCCACACGCCGGGCGGGGTTTGGGAACTGACGTGCGAGCTTCGCGGCGGGCCTTGGCAACCCGGTGATTTCGGCCGGTTCGAGTTCGTCTCCGATTACGAGATCCGAGGACTCAAGAACCACTACCAGACCTATGGATTGGGGGTGCCGCTCATCGCGGTTCGAAGGAGCTACCCAGACGAGCCGGCCGCCGCCCGGTACTATCCGCCCGGGTTGAGCTACCCCGTGACGGCGTTCTTGCGGCCGGTCCCCGAGAATCAGCCCGACGGGCCGATGTCCGGTCCGCGACACCAGGGCGTGCTCGAACTCTATGATCCCCTGAGCACCACCGACATTCCGGTGGCGGGCGTGCAGGTTCCCCTGGAAAGCGATGTCACCACGCCGCTGGCGTATTTCCTCTCGTGCATCGATCTCGAGAAGGTCGCCACGATGGGGCTGTTGCGTCCCGATTTGCTCCTGACCGGCCGCCCGAACGCCTCGGCGCCGGTCGCGGGCCTCTACATGGTTCAGCCCTACGAGCCGGGCAAGATCCCCGTGCTGTTGGTCCACGGCTTGTGGTCGAGCCCGATGACCTGGATGCAGATGTTCAACGACTTGCGGAGCTGCCCGGAGATCCGCAACCGTTACCAGTTCTGGTTCTACCTCTACCCGACCGCCCAGCCGTTCTGGATCAGCGCCGCCCAGCTTCGCCACGACCTGGCCGAAGCGCGTCAAACGCTCGATCCCGAGCATCGGGAGCCGGCCTTGGATCAAATGGTGCTCGTGGGACACAGCATGGGTGGGCTGGTGTCGCGGCTTCAGACCCTCCAGAGCGGCCAAGACTTCTGGAACCTCGTCAGCGACAAGCCGTTCGAGCAAGTCCGGGCCGACCCTGAAATCCGCAGCCGGCTCTACCAGTGCTTTTTCTTCGAGCCCAATCCGTCGGTCCGCCGTGTGATCACGCTGGGTACGCCGCATCGGGGGAGCAGTTTCTCGAACGAGACGACCCAGTGGCTGGCCGCTCGGCTCATCCGCTTGCCCCAGATGCTGCTTCAGAGCCAGCAGGCGCTGTTCCGAGAGAACCGCGACCTGTTCGGCCCCGGGTCGCTGCTGCGCATCGAGACGAGCATCGATTCGCTTTCGCCCCGGGCCCCGATCTTCTCGGCGATGATCGCCGCTCGGCGCGCGCCCTGGGTGCGCTACCACAACGTCATCGGCGTGCTCCCCCAGCAGGGCTTTCTCAGCGATTGGGCCCCCAACGGCGACGGCGTGGTGAGCTACGAGAGCGCGCGCATGGATGACGTGGCCAGCGAGCTGGTCGTGCCCGCCGATCATACCAGCGTGCACAGCCATCCTCTGGCCGTGCTCGAGGTGCGTCGGATCCTGCTGGAGCATCTGGCCGAACTCGAGCGATTCCCGAACGTGGCGGCCGCGGCTCCTGCCCTGCCCGCCGCGCGAGTTGCTACCGGCCAAGTAGCCGTTCTTCGATGATCCGGAAGATCCCCTCGGCCACCTCGCGCTTACCGCCCGACAAGGCCGCCAGCACCGTTCCACGGCGGTCGAGCACCTCGACCGCGGTCGTTGCCGCATGGATCGCCGCCGGGCCGTTCAGGACAATGAGATCGCATCGCTTGCGCTCGAGCTTCTGCACGGCGCGGATCCTGGGATCCTCGGTCTCCAAGGCGAAAGCCACCATCCACTGCCCTTGGCTGCGCGAGGCGCCCAAGGTGGCGACAATGTCGGGCGTCTCGACCAGATGAAGTTCCAGCCCGCGACCGGTTTTGCTTAGCTTGTGCCGCGCGGTCTTCCGCGGCCGGTAGTCGCAGGGAGCCGCCACCCCGATCAGGCCATCGCATCGCGGAAAGACCTCGCGGCAGGCCTCGAGCATCTCTTCGGTCGAGACGACCGAGACCACCTGGGCCTGCTCGGGGTAGTCGATCTCGACCGGACCGCTAACGATCACCACCTCGTGCCCGGCCTTCACGGCCACCTCGGCCAGGGCCTGCCCCATCCGCCCACTGGAGGCGTTCGTGAGATAGCGCACCGGATCGAGGTACTCGCGCGTGGGTCCCGAGGTAATGAGGATGCGAGCCATGGGCGGGAACGATCGGGGGGAAGGCAGACTCACGCATTGTAGCCTGCCACGGCGCCGAGTGGCAGGTCGGCGACTCGGTCGAGGTGCTACGTCCGGCTGCCCAGCACTTGACGATAAACCTCGGCCACCCCGGCGGCCATCGTGTCGTCCGAATAGAGTTGGGCGTGGCGCTGGATGGCCGCCGCATGGAGCTGCGTCCAGGAAACCTCGCCACGGACGATCCGGCCGACCGCGCGCGACAGCGACGCCGCCTCGCCCGGGGTCGCCAAGAGCCCCTCCACGCCATCACGCACCGCCTCGGGGATTCCCTCGACCTCCGTGGCAACCACGGGCACGCCGGCGGCCATCGCCTCGAGCACGACCATCGGAAGTCCTTCGCCGAAAAGGCTCGGGAGAACGAAGAGGTCCATCCGGTGCAACTCCGCATCGACGTTTCGGGTGAACCCGATCCAATCGACCGCGTCGGAGACCCCCAGTTCGCCCGCGTAGCGAACGACGTGACGCTCGTACTCGGCCGTTTCGAATCCACCGACTGCCCGAAGCCGCACCGGCAAACCTTGTGTCCGAAGCTGCGCGAGCGACTCCAAGAGCACCTCGATCCCTTTACGTGGCCGAAACAGGGCCACGGTACCCAGGGTCCAGCTCGTCTCTTCCGGATGACGCGGGCGCCGGGCCGGGCGGCGCGGAACCCCGTTGGGGACCACCGCGATGAGCCGATCGGGCCGGGCGAGGTGGTGGATCCGACGCCCCAGGCTCTGCGAGACCGCGATCAAGGCCGACGCTCGGCATAGGCTGGCCCGTTCGACGAGGGCATTGATGCCGTTCCGCAGCAGGTGCGTCGAGTCGCGCGAGGCCGGGCTGTGCACATGGTGGATCATCGGCACCCCGGTCATCGCCGAGGCGATCGACCCGACCATGGCGGTCCGAGGTGTGTGCGTGTGCAGAAGCCGATACTCGTGGCGGCGCACGATCGACGCAAGGCGCGCCGCGGCGCGCAGGTCCGTTCGCCCCGCCATCGGCACCTCGTACACGGGCGCTTCACGGCTTTCCAACGCATCGAGAAAGCGGCCCGGCTTGACGCACGCCAGCCCGACATCAAACCCTAACAGGGGGAGTTGACCCGCCAATAAGTCCTGCACGCGCTCCGCCCCGGCGTAATGCTCGCCGTGAATCACGTGAAGCACGCGCACGTTCGCAAGCGATCTACGCAACGCGCGGACCCGGGAGCTACAAACCAAGGGCGTAGTAACGAGGCTCATCGAACGGCGGTAGGGGTTGCGGATCGTGGAACGCACGTTGACCGGCTCTTGGGGGCAAGCCGCGCGCCGGTTGCCTCGTCGGCACGGACCAATCCGTGCAGCGCATGGCGTAACCTATTGCAGAAGCACGAGTTGAGAATCGTTCGACCAGGGCGGCCTTTTCGGCTTGCGCTCCGTTTGGTCTTTGGTTCCGTTGCCCCGGTGCAGCATCGAAACCGCGAATTCAACAGGCGTTGCGTTCTTGCCACACCTGCGTCAGACTGTAACCGGGCGGTCCGTCTTGCATCTGTACTGGAAAAGGGTCCGAGCCGAAGGTCAAGACCATGAAGTGCGAGGAACTACTGGCGGCCTTGAACGACTATGTCGACGGCTCGTTGGGTCCCGAGATCTGCGAGGCGTTCGAAGAGCACCTGCAAGGCTGCAACCCCTGCCAGGTCGTGGTCGACAACATTCGGCAGACGATCACGCTCTACAAGGCTGGCCAACCGTTTGAATTACCGGCCGAGTTCCGCGACCGCCTCCGGCAGGCCCTTCGCGAGAAGTGGCGTGAGAAGTTCCCGGTCAAACCCCAGTGACCGGCCTCGACCCAACGGCGCCACGAACACCCCGGTGCCGTCCACAGGGGCTTTTCTGGTTCTGCGTTATTGACAGTGCCGAGGGACAGGGCTGATCTTAACGGGCGTGTTGGCAAGCGCTGCCGATCCGCATGCTTCCGGAGTGGGCAGTTTCTGAATCGACCGGCGAAGGGGCGCGGCCGCCCTCGCTTCTTGCTCCGCATCCCGTACAATTCCCAGTGTCTTAACGGCCCAAGACGAGTTGCCGATGATCGGCTCGCTCCGCACATGGTTCGTTTCGCTTCTGACGCTGCGGTTCGTCGGTGTGCGCTGGCGTGCCGCGGGATTCGCCGGCCTGGGAGCGGCGGTAGGACTGGGACTGTTCGTTTTTCATGTTTCCCGAGCGGCCTCGTACCTGAGCGACCGGCCCGAAACCTGCGCCAACTGCCATGTGATGGCCACGCAGTATGTCACGTGGCAGCATAGCAGCCACGCCCGGGTCGCCACCTGCAACGACTGCCATGTGCCGCATGGGTCGGTGTTGAGCCACTACGCGTTCAAGGCGCGCGATGGGTTATGGCACGCCACGGTGTTCACGCTGCGGTGGGAGCCCCAGGTGATCCGGCTGTCGCGCGGGGCAGTCGAAGTCGTGCAAGAGAATTGCCGTCGGTGCCACGCCGCGGTGGTTGGCGAGGTAGCTGCCGGGAAGCACACCGCCGGCGACCTGGCTTGTTGGGACTGCCACCGCGAGGTGCCGCACGGTCGCGTGCGGAGCCTGTCGGCCACGCCGGGCGTCTTCCAGCCGGAACTGCCCCGCCTCACGTCGCCCACGCAAGAGCCCACGATTGGCGGGCGCCCGGCCCGCCCCAGCGAAGAACCCTAGAGTCCACGGCCCGAGGATCATCCTCCCATGACTGACGATACCCGCCACGAATCGGACGTTCCTACAGCGGCTGCCTCTTCCCCCGACGCCACGCCCACCCCACCGGCCTGGCGAGGGTGGGCCTTGTTCCTCGCGGCCATGGCGGCGACGTTTCTCTTGGGACTATTGGCGGCCTCGATCGTCCAGCGGCGCATGGAGGCCCAGCGTCAGCCGCCGCGCGAACCGATCGACCGGCTGGAGGCTGATAGCGCCAAGTGGGCCGTCAACTATCCGCGCCAGTACGATCGCTATCGGCTGATGTCCGACAGCACGACCCGCACCGAATACGGCGGCGCCGATCCGCGCGATTTGCTCGAAGAGACGCCCGCCAACGTGGTCCTCTTCGCCGGCTATGGATTCGCGAAGGCCTACAAGCAGGCCCGAGGACACGTCTGGGCCGTGGAGGATGTAACCCGCACCGAGCGCATTTCGCCCAAGTCGCCGGCCACGTGCTGGACCTGCAAGAGCCCCGACGTGGTCCGGCTTCTCGACCAGATGCGTCCGGAAGACTTCTACGCCCAGCCGTTCGACGCGTTCCGGGCCAAGGGCAACCCGGGCGACGCGAAGGCGATCACCCATCCGATCGGCTGCCTCGATTGCCACGAGCCCGCCACCATGCGTTTGCGCATCACCAGGCCCGCCCTGCGCGAGGCCTTCGTGCGCCAGGGTCGCGATATCGAGAAGGTCTCCCACCAGGAGATGCGATCCCTCGTCTGCGCCCAATGCCACGTCGAGTACTACTTCCAAGGCAAGGGCAATTATCTGACGTTCCCGTGGGACGAGGGATTGCAGGTGGAGCAGATCGAGGCCTACTACGAGAAAGCCGGGTTCACCGACTGGACCCATGCCGTCAGCAAGTCGCCGATGGTCAAGATGCAGCATCCCGACTACGAGTTGTACACCGCGGGCATTCACGCGTACCGCAACGTGGCCTGCGCCGACTGCCACATGCCATACCGCACCGAGGGGGGCGTCAAGTTCACCGACCACGACCTTCAAAGTCCGCTGTTGAATGTCGCCAACTCGTGCGCCGTGTGCCACCGCTGGGGCGAAGAAGAGATCCAGCAGCGGGTGGTCGCGATCCAGCGCAAAGTTCACGAAGCCCGAGGCCGCGCCGAGCGGACGCTGGTCGAGGCCCATTTCGACATTGCCGCGGCCGAGCAGGCGGGCGCCGGCGACGACGAACTCCGCGAGGTCCGCCGGCTCGTGCGCGGCGCGCAGTTGCGGTGGGACTTCGTGGCGGCCCACAACGGCATGGGCTTTCACGCGCCGCAGGAGTGCATGAGGGTGCTACAGGCCGCGCTCGATCTGGCAGGCCAGTCGCGCGTGGCGGCGGCGCGGATCCTGGCGCGCCATGGCATCACCGAGCCGGTCCGGTACCCCGACTACTCGACCAAAGCGAAGGCCACGGCCGTCCTTGCGGCGTTCCTCGAGGGCAAGCCGCCCGAACTCATTGCACGGCCTTGATGGACCCGCGGACTGCCCGCCGCGGCTTCTTCAGATGAGCCCGGCCAGCTTTTGAATCAGCGTGACGATCCCGGATCGCTGCTGGGCGAGGATCGCCAATCCGGCCCGCGCGTTGGCCGCCAAGTCTTCGTACTTGGCCAGAAGCAGCGTTTCTTCGTCCTCGTTATAGTCGTCGGTCTGCGTGATGGCGTCGTTCAGATCCGTCTGAAGCTCTGCCAAGAGCGTGGAGGTTGAGGCGATGGCGGCGTTATGGAAGCCGTCGACGGCGCCGTCGATCAGCTCGAGTTGGCCGATCGCCTCATCGACGATGCGCAGGGCCCGCGACGTGTTGTCGCCGAGGCCGGCATAGGCCCCGCCCGAGGCGATCTCGTCGAGCGTGCCGCTAATGCCGCCCAGGCGCGCGGGCTGAAGGCCCCGGATGGCCAGCGTCGCCCGCCGGCTCGGCGAGGTGGAAAGCGAGAACGTCAAGGCGTCTCCCCAGACGGTCATTGTGTCGAAGTTGCCGGTAAAGCCGGGTTGGAACTCGACCGTGGCGTGGAGTCCGTCCTCCGTGAATTCGAACCGGTTGCCGTCCCCGGTGAGGGTCTGGCCGTTGATCACCGCCTCGGCATCGACGGCGGTTCCCGTGCCCGCGACGTCGAACCGACCTGAAACCATCTCGATCGAGATGGCCGCCGCGGAGCCGTAATCGACGCTGGTGAGCGTCAGCGTGTTTCCCTCGACGGTGGCCGTGACTCCCGTCTTGTGGCTGTTGCGGTTGATCGTGGCGGCCGCCTCGGCCAGTGTCTGCGAGTCGTCGACGGTGATCGTGGCGCTTCCCCGCTTGCCGGTCAGCGTGAACACCGCGTCGTACACCACGTAGCTGGTGGGCCCGGCCGTGCCGGTGTACTCGAACTGGGCCTGAGTCGCGGTCTGAAGTACCTCGCCCGAGATGGTCGGGCTGGAACCGTCGGCCTTGGAATCGACGCGTACCTCGAGGATTTGCGCGGGATTGCGGCCGTCGACGTGGTAGTCGGCCGAGCCATCGAGGATGCGGCGGCCGCCGGCCGTCGTGCCCGCCAACTCGCCGATCTGGGTGATCGCCGCGTCGATGGCCGCTTGGGCGGCGGCCCGCTCCTCGGGCGTGAGCGTTCCGTCTTCGTCCTCGAGCAATGCGTCGCGGATCGCGTCGAGTTGAGTGCGCGCCTGTCCGATCGCCGATTGGGCCTGGGTCACCATGCTGCTGGCGGCCGTCACGTTGGCCATGGTCTC
>JANLFZ010000019.1:22838-25054 GCA_024653385.1 Thermoguttaceae bacterium
CCGGCTTTGCAGCCCTGCCAAGGCGACGAACGTCGAGGGGTCGTCGCTCGGCGCGTTGATGCGCCTCCGGGTGGCCAGGCGCAGCGTGGCCAGATCGGCTTGGGCATTCGCCTCGGCCAGCCGGTTGAGGAGCACAAGCTCGGTTCCGGAGATGAATGCACCGATTCTCGCCACGGGTCGCGACTCCTGGACGTTCCGCGGGTCGGGACCTTCGGTCCTTCCCGCGGGACATCATTTGTCGGCCGTCCAGGTCTGCAACAGCCGCCCGACGCGGCTCAACAGACCTTCCTCGTCCGGCACGTCCTCGGGTTCTTCCTTCTCCTGGGTGGCCATGAGGTAGGAACGGAGGCTGGCCGCCACCTCTCGCGCCCGCTCGGCGCTGTCGGTGCGTCGCCGATCGCGCCCCCGCATCGGCACGATGGACACGAAGATCCGGGTTTGCGCGACCGGACAGCCGACGCCGGTGCCTTTATCCGAGCGGATCACGTGCTCCTCGGCCAGGCGGAGATCGAGCCGGAAGGCGACCGGGCGGTCAGCCGCGCGGCGAAGCCGGCCGCGGGTGGGATCGTCGATGTGCAACTGGACCTGATTGCCCTCGGTCTTGACGATCTTCGCCTTGTGGTCGGCCACGAACCCCCGCAGCTTTTCGATGGCCACCGCGATCGGGACCGGCGTCACGAGCACCTGGCGGATCGCCGGCGTCGTCGACCAGGACCGTTGCCCCGACCAGACGCTCGCGGTCCGGAAGTCGGCGTCGGCTCCGATTCCCAGTTGAACCACGCGATTGCGCCCCTGCTCCTTGGCCAACAGCAGCGCGCGGTCGGCCCGGCGGAGCATGGTCTCGGGCGTGTCGCCGGGCTGCAATTCGGTGACGCCGAAGCTCACGGTAATCGAGCGTCCGCCCATCGCCGGCTGCGCCTGCTGGGCAATGGTCTTGCGGATCTGTTCGGCCCGCCGTGCCGCGGAGGCGTTGTCGCAGTGGGCGCAGAGCACCACGAACTCCTCTCCGCCGTACCGCGCCACCAGGTCGCCCGAACGGCACGAATTGCGCAGCACCGCCGCCAGGGCCTTGATCGCCTCGTCGCCGGCCTGGTGCCCGAACCGGTCGTTCACCTGCTTGAAATGATCGATATCGCAGATGATCAACGCGCACGGGACTTGCTGCTCGCGGTGCGTGCTGACGAACAACTCGTGGACGCGATCGAACTCGGCGCGGTTGGCCACCTGGGTCAGCGCGTCGCGCGTGGCCTTCTCGTGCAGGCTTTGGCAGCGTTCTTCCAGGGAGATCTCCGACGAGGCATCGTGCAACAGGAGGACGGCCCCCAAGACCCGGCCGTCCGGCGCGGTGACGGGCATCGCGTGGCTGTCGACCGAAATCGCCCTCCCCCCGCGCCCGCGGATCGTCAGCCTCCGCAGCGACTGCACGCCCGTGCGCAGCGTCGAAATGACGGGGCAGTCGTCGTCGGCCACCGGCTCCCCCTTCTCGTTCTGCATGTTCAAGAGACCCGGCGCCCAGGTCCGCAAGCAGATGCTCGACGAGGCGATGCCGGTCAGGCGTTCGGCCCCGTGGTTCCATTGCAGAATCCGCAGCGCGGCATCGACGAACAGCACGGCGTCGTGCATGTGATCCAGCAGCTTGGCCTGGAACAGGTCGGTCTGGCTGGTCAGTCCGGCCGGGGCGGTCGGGCCGCGGAGTTGCCAGAACGAGTCGGCGGCCTCGGGGTCCAAGCTGCGAAGCCATCGCTGGGCGGTTTCGCGGCGGGCCGCCGTCTGGTCGCCCGACTGAAACTCGGCGAATTCGCGGACCAACTCCGGATCGAATTGACGCCCGGCCCCCTGAAACAACTCGCCCAGCGCGCGCTCTTGCGACATGGCCCGGCGGAAGACATGATCGGTCGTCATCGAATCGTACGCCTCGACGACGGCGATCATCCTGGCGCCGAGCGGGATCCGCGCCCCCATGACGCCCGTCCCTCCCCGGGAGCCGTCATACCACGCCGCAATGTTCTCGACGATCTCGAGAATCGCCGATTCGGCACACGCCGCGCGGAGGATCTCGACCGACATCCGGCGAGCCTGCTCGAACAGAAGCGATTCGTCGGGCTCCAGTGGGCCGGGTTTGAACAACACCTGGTCGGGAACGCCGACCACCCCGACATCGTGCAAGAGCGCCGCGACCTCGATCGCATCCCTCTGGTGTGCATCCAGCTTGCGCC
>JANLFZ010000209.1:0-3037 GCA_024653385.1 Thermoguttaceae bacterium
GCCGCGCCGTCGAACTGCACCAGCGCGCGGCAAATCGGGGATGGTACGACATCGCTCCGGAGTTTCTCACGATCGTGGACGAGCCGCCGCCGGCCGAGAAGGCCGCCCCCAAAGCCCCGAAGCCCGCGGCCCAGGTCGTGCCGAAGTCCCCCGCATCGTGAAGGACCGTGAAGGAGACCCGCTATGATGGCGCAGGAAGTCTCTGGCAGCTCCCAGCCGACCCGTCGGGGGCCCCGACGCTGGATCTGGCTCGTGGTGGCGCTGGCCGTGCTCGTGGGCGCGGGGTCCTTGGGATGGCACGCGGCCGGCGGAAAGTACAAGTGGACCGAGCCCTATCGACTGGCGCTCGAACGGGTCCGGCAAGATCCGCTGGTCCGCGCGCGATTGGGCGAACCGATCCGCGACGCCACGTGGCTTCCCTCCGGATCGATGACCGCCGGCGGGAATCGCGAGACGAGTATTGTCTTTCGCGTGGCGGGCCCCCAGGGCACTGCCGATGTTCACCTTCGGGTACGGCAGGTCAACGGCCAATGGGGTGGCACGATCGCGGTCATGCCTACCGGGAGCGAGCGCATTCAGCTCGATTTGGGTGTTGGCGACGAGGCGCCGAAGTTCGATGCCCAGGCCGCGCAAGATGCGTCCAAGTCGCCACCACCAACCGGCCAGGTCCGCGACGACCCCACCAAGGCGCAAGGATCCACCCCGAGCCCCATCCTGCCCGGCGGCCCCGATATCCGCCTCGAAATCCCCAAATAAGGTGCTGCGTCCGAGGCGCTAGGGGCTGGCGGGCTCGTCCTCGTCGGCATTGTGAATCGCCACGGGAACGGCGACCGCCGTGGTGATGGCGCCGGCCACGACCAACGGACTGGTCAGGAACCGACGCAGGCGTGGGTGCTCGTTGGGCTCGTAGTAGCGAGGGTCGTTTTGGCCACGGGTCAACGGCCCACTCACGACCAGCAGGGCGCTCTCCTGGGCGGCCGGTGGGGCAGTTCCCGGCATCCATGCCCGGTAGATGCCGTGGCCTTGCGACGACGCAAGCTGGTATACCCCGCCCCGGAGTCCAACGAATCGGAAGCCCCCATCCTTCCCGGTCTTCGTCGTCACCCAAGGCTGGGATTGGCATCGGAGTGCGACGGTTACCCCCTCGACCGGTGCGCCTTGGGGGGTGACCACTTGGCCCGCCAGGACGCCACCGTCGCGCAGTGCCACATCGACCACCGTGGGAGCCGCCTGCACCGCTTGGCACAAGCCCCACAACGCAAGGCAGATTACCGCTCCCTTGATCGTGCGCGTGCTTTTCATCGCTCACCCCGACCCTATCGACAACGCGAGTTTCGGTTATTCCCTACTATCGGACAATCGCGTACAGACGCTCCAATCGAACCTTCTTGGCCTCGGCAGACTACCGCGTCCAAGCCTTCCAGTGGCTGGTGAACCGTTCTTGCGCGCTGGGTATCCGCGCCTCAATGCGTTGCCCCAGCGTGTCAAACGCCTGCCCGTCGCGCAGATCGCTCAAGTACTCTACGAGTTGCTTGCGTAGTTCGGGGGAGTCGTGCAGCATGAAATGAACCCATGCCCACGCGAAGCGGTACTCGCCTCTTCCCATTTCCTGTAGTTCGCGCTTCTTCTCTAGCTCGGCAAGTCGCGGCAAGGTCCCCAGACGAGCCGACCAGCAGACCGCGCTGCGATGGCTGCCGCCGGTGGCCCGCTGTTCTCTGGCGGTTTCGTAGTACTCGGCCAGGCCCTCGTCGAGCCAAAGCGGCACGGCAGGCAGGGCCGCGTGGAGCAATGCGTGCGTGCATTCGTGCCGCAGGTCGATTTCGAACTCCGGGCCGCGATGGGCAAGCACTTTTCCGCGTCCGTCGCTCTTGATGTACAGGGCGCGACGGTACGGCACCTGGGGAAAATGCCGGACGAGGTATCGGTCGTAGGTCGCTTTGTCGCGGAACAGGTAAACTTCGATCCATGCGTTGGCCGGTGGAAGCTTGAGGTCCGAGGCCAAATCGCTCTGGAGCTGGCGGAGGTCGCCCAGGACCCCCTCGATTTGCGCCAACGGGAAATCGGCGCGGCACACAAAGGGTCCGAGGACTCGCTGGTCGGGCCAAGCCTCGGCCGCACGGAGACGGCCGGCCGCGCACGCGGTCACCGCACCGAGAGCGAGGACCACCGCCCAAGCCGGGCGATCAAGGCGGAACCTGCCGATCGACACCATGGGATGTTCCGCTCCCCTAGCCGGCCTTCTTCCATCGCAGCCACTTCGTCCAAGCCGGCTTGGCGATACGTCGCCCGCACCCGGACACGTTGTCGCCCGCGATCACCCGGGCGGGATTCTCGCAGCACAGGGCGATGGCAGTCTTCCGGCCGGCCAGGGCCGCCACGCGATGAAATGCCGCACAGAGTTTCGGAGCGCGCCAGCGGGTACTGTGGGCGTCGGTGGCAACGAAGTGGACGAGTCCGCGCCGGACGAGCGATTCGGCGAACGCCTGCACACGCGAGCCGAAACCGCCGGTGAGGCTCGCCGCGGTAATCTGCACCAGACAGCCCGCCCGGACCAACGGTCCGAGCACTTCCGGCTGCCGGAGGATGCCCAGGTTTCGTTCGGGGTGCGAGAGGATCGGCACCAGCCCGGCGCGCCCCAGTTCGGCAATCACCCCATCCAGGGGCAGGTACACCTCGTGCGGCAACTCGAGCAACACGTGGCGTCCTTGATCGGCCAGGGTGAGCACGTCGCCGCTGCGGATTCGTCGGGCCAAGTCGGTCTCGACGCGCACGTCGGCGCCCGCAAGCACGGTCACCTCGGCCTGACGCTCGTCGAGCATGGGTTGAAGTTGGGCAACTCGGGCGCGGATCGTCTCGCCGGGAAAGGCGCGGCAGGCGCCGAGCGAGCGCGCGTAATGGACGCCCCAGGTGGAAAGCCAGGCCGAGGCCCAGCCGAGCCCTGCCAGAAGGAGGCAGGCGGCCGCGAGCAAGGCGATCGCCGTCGCCCCGTAGTAGGCGGCGAGGAGAAAGCAAGCGGCGGCGGCGAGCACGCCGTTTC
>JANLFZ010000209.1:3047-10443 GCA_024653385.1 Thermoguttaceae bacterium
CTGCCCAACTGGTGCGGCGTCGCGACGATCGTGCGGATGCCATCCTGCGCCGCGATTTCGGCCATGGCCAGGGCTTCGTCCCAGCTCGTGGCCCCGTCATCCATGCCGGGAAGCAGATGGCAGTGAATATCGATCCATGGGGGGTGACCGCGCGCAATACTCCTCATCAGCCGGTCCTTTCCCAGCCAACCCCCGAGGGCACGCAAGGTAGAAGAGGGGCGGCAGATTACCCACGTCTGGGCGGCCGGTCAAGGGCAGTAGCCGTGCGTTCGTCTACCCCATTCGCGCAGGCGTCGACCCGTTGGTCTTGGTGGGTGCGCCCAGCGGGCGCAAAGAAAAAGATCATGGTAAGTCGATCCGTCGTCATACCATGATCTTCATCCTGAACCGGGACGAGCGTGTCCCGTCCTCCCGGCGGGTCGATGGTGGTTTCATCGGCACACGCGGCGGGACCGCTTTAGGCAGCTTTTCAAGTGCGACCCGATTTTCTCCACCGGAACCCAATCAGGGGGGCGACCGGATCGCCGGCGGTCGAGCGGACTTGGCTGGTCTAGGCTTGCCCGCCCGGGTTGTCGTTGGCGGGCGCTGGTCTGGCATGTGCCGACCCCGATGGCAGGTGAGGTCTCAGGAAATCGTAGGCGCGTTGGGCCGCGTCGGGGCCCTCGTGGCTGTGACGGCTCAACTCGACGTGGATTCCGCCTTCATAGCCCACGTCGGTCAAAGCGCGGAGCACCGGCGGGAAGTCGATCTCGCCTTCACCAAACATCAGGTGCTCGTGAATTCCCTGCCGCATATCCTCCAGATGGACGTTCGCAAGGCGCAAGGCCCAGCGGTGGATCTGCCCGGCAATGGGCGTTTCGCCCTGGCAATGGAGGTGGCCGATATCGAGCGTCAGGCGCAAGTTCGGTGCGTCGATCCGCGCCAGCAACGACTCGAAGCGGGTCATCGAGTCGACGAACATTCCCGGCTCGGGCTCGAAGGCGATGACCACGCCCGAGGCATCCGCGTCGCGGAGCACCTGGCCGAGTCCCTCGACCAAGCGAGCCCAAGCGACTTCGTCGCCCGCTCCGTCGCGCAGCGCGCCCGACCAGAGCGAAACGCAGTCGCTCTCCAATTCCGCGGCGCAACGGATGGCGTGGCGGTAGAAATCGACACGCCGGGCGCGGTGATCGGGGTCGGCCGACACGAGCGTGGGCTCGTGCTTTTGCCTCGGGTCGAGCAAAAAACGGGCCCCGGTCTCGATCACGGACCGCATGCCGTGCTGATCGAGCAGGCGGCGGAGGCGGCGCAGTTGGAGCGGGGTGCGTTCGTCGCCTGGGGCCAGGACCCCGTGGTCGATCGTGATCGCCACGCCGCGGTAGCCGATCCCCGCCAGCAGCTCGACCGCGTCGAACAGGTCGTGGTGCGCCAGTCCGTTCGTATTGTAGCCGAGGTACATGGTGGATCGCCGCAGGGGCGTGGGTCGGGGGAGTAACCGTTCACGGGGACTGTCCCCCTCGGGCTTGAAGGGGACAAGCACGTCTTTCGGCCCGTAAGGGGCCGAAAGACGTGCTTGTCCCGCGCCTGTGAACGGTTACCATCGCGCCAATACGAGAGCAAGGGCGCTTGCGCTTCCTTGCTCTCTCATGTTTGCCCAACTTATTGTTTTACAGGCCCCTAGCGGTCGAACCACTTTCGCAGCACGTGGAACGTGGCGGCGCGGCCGGCGCGCGCGATGGAGGTGGTCAAGGGAATCTGCTTGGGACAAACCTTCACGCAATTCTGCGCGTTGCCGCAAACCTGAACACCGCCCTCGGCAATCAGTGCGTCGAGACGCTCGTGTGCGTTCATCTGTCCGATCGGGTTCGTGTTGAACAGGTCGATCTGTGCGATGGCGAATGCCCCGAGGAAGCCGCGGCGGAAGGCCTCGCGCTGGCGCGCTTCGAACGCGGCGTCGGTCTCCCCCGGCTTGTGCGCAAGCTCGATCTTAAGGAATTGCGGGCAGACTTCCAAGCAGCAGCCGCAGGTCATGCACTTCGAGAGCGTGTACGCCAATTGCTGGCTCTCTTGCGACTGCCGAGGTCCCGGGCCCATGTCGTAGTAGCTGTCGACCGGCAACCACGCCTGGATCTTCTTGAGGGTCTCGAACATCCGCGAGCGGTCGACCACGAGGTCGCGGATGACCGGGAACTTGCTCATCGGCCGCAATTCGATCTCGCCGGGCCGCTCGGCCAACAGGCGATCGACCAGCGCGGTGCAGGCCTGGCGCACGCGGCCGTTGACCACCATCGTGCATGCCCCGCAGACCTCCTCCAGACAGTTGCATTCCCAGGCGACAGGGGCCACGGGCTTGCCCTCGGCGGTGCGCGCCTGGGCCGCGATCTTCTGGAGCACGCTGATGACATTCATATCGGGTTCGTGCTCGACGCGGTGCCGCTCCCAGTAGCTCTCGCGGCCCGGCCCGTCCTGGCGCAGGACGACGACATCGAACGTTCGCCGGGGTGGTGAGGACGCTCCGGCCGGCCAGCCGTCGGAATGAGGGGTAGTGGACATCAGGACTTAAGACCGTGGGTTGGGATGATCGGTGGGTTCGGTTTTCGCCCTCACCCCCGGCCCCTCTCCCGCAAGCGGGCGAGGGGAGCATCAACCGGGCACGACGGCGGCCTCGCGTTGAGTCTGGCGCTGGTTCCACACCTTCTCGATCAGTTCGCCGCCGACGACCCCGTAGAGTCGCGGCCGGGGCGGAATGATCGATGTATCGACCTCCTGGTAGGTCAATTGGGGTTCGCCATCGGGCGACAGCGAGGCAATGGTCGTTTTCAGCCACTGCGCGTTGTTGGCTTCGAATCGGTCGCACCACGCCTGGGCCTGGCGGAGCCTCTCGGCGGGGTCGGTCGCCGTCACCTCCGGAAGGGCAGACTCCGGTTTGAAGTGCGCGCCGCGGCATTCGTCCCTCGCCCGGGCTCCCTTCAGAATCGTCTTGGCCAGGGGGAACATGTCCAAGAGCGCCCGCGTGAACACCACGTTCTGGTTGGTCCATTGGCCGGTGTCGGACAGGGCACAGCGGGCGGCTCGGGCCTCGAGTTCCAAAACCTCGGCATAGGCCCGGTCGAGGTCGTCGTTGTGCCGGACCACGGTCGCGGCCCGGGTCATCACCTTGCCGAGTTCCTGATGGAGAAGGTAGGGGTTTTCGGATCCCCGGTCGCGGGCCAGCAGCGCGTGATACCGGCTCTGGTGCGCGTACACCGACCGCTCGGCCAGCGACGCGGCGCTGCCCGCGACGCGATCGTCGCCGGCGTCGATGGCGGCCGCCACGCTGGGCCCCACAATCAATCCACTAAAGATGCACGACAGCAGGGAGTTCGCTCCCAGGCGGTTCGCCCCGTGGTACTGGTAGTCGCACTCGCCCACGGCAAAAATGCGGGCGATGTTGGTCTGGTGGTTCCTCGGAGAGCCGATACGCAGGCCGCCGTTGCCGCTCCGCTCGTAGTCGACCCACAGCCCTCCCATCGAGTAGTGGACCGCGGGGAAGATCTTCATCGCGGTGCGCCGCGGATCGACGCCCTGGAATTTCTCGTAGATCTCCAGGATGCCGCCCAGCTTTCGGTCGAGCAATTCGGCCGGCAGGTGGCTCACGTCGAGGTAGACGCAAAGCCGGTCCTTTTCGACGCTGAGCCCTTCGCGCGTACACACATTGAAGATCTCGCGCGTGGCGATATCGCGGGGAACCAGGTTGCCGTACTTGGGATACCGTTCCTCGAGGAAGTAGTACCGCTCGTGCTCGGGGATTTGCTGCGGAGGGCGAGGGTCCTGGGGCCGGCGCGGCACCCACACGCGGCCTCCTTCGCCCCGGGCGCTCTCGCTCATCAGGCGGAGCTTGTCGGCGCCGGGAATCGCGGTGGGGTGGACCTGGATGAACTCGCCGTTGGCGTACCACACGCCGGCCTGGTAGGTTCGGCTGGCGGCGCTGCCGTTGCAAGCCATCGACATGGTCGAGCGCCCGAACACCAGCC
This sequence comes from Thermoguttaceae bacterium, assembly GCA_024653385.1. GTDB lineage: Bacteria > Planctomycetota > Planctomycetia > Pirellulales > Thermoguttaceae > JANLFZ01. The sequence goes on from JANLFZ010000209.1 coordinate 7,040, forward strand.
CACAGCCCCCCGAGGCAATGACCAAGGCGTCGGCCGGCAAGGCGCGGATTTCCATCGTCACCATGTCCTGGGCCACGCACCCGCGGCAGACGCCGTGGTCGTCGAGCATCGGGCCGAGATAGTCCCAGAACTCGAATTTCCGCACATGGCCCGCCACTTCCCACCGGCGAACCTGTTCGTCCAGCGCGTAAAGGAGCTGTTGTCCGGTGGTGGCGCCGGCGAAGGCGGTACGGGCGTAGAGCGTGCCGCCGAAGCGGCGTTGATCGCGGAAGCCCTCGGGGGTGCGGTTGAACGTCACGCCGAGGCGGTCCATCAGGTCGATGATGCGCGGGGCCCACTCGGTCATCTCCTTGACCGGTGGCTGGTGCTGGAGGAAATCGCCGCCGTAGACCGTGTCGTCGAAGTGTTTCCACTCGGCATCGCCGAGTTGGCGGGTCAGGTGGTTCACGCTGTTGATCCCGCCCTGGGCACACACGCTGTGCGAGCGACGGACAGGCGTCAAGCTCACGAGGTCGACATCGAGGCCCAACTCGGCCAACTTCATGGTCGCCGAGAGCCCTGCCAGACCGCCGCCCACCACCACCACGCGCCTTCTCGCCATGACTCGAAGCCTTATCGCAAAGATGGAACCGAAGCCTCACTGCGACGAGACGGCACGCGGGCTTGCCCCTCCGAACATGGCGCGGGCACGGAGCCGGTTGCCAACGCTTGGAACGGTTCGACGACGATTTCCAAAGGCCGAGGTCCCCAGAGGCCGGAGTGCCTCGGCGGCTCGGCGCGCTGAGGTGATCGAGCCGTATCGACCGTACTCATGCCGAAAAGCGCTCCCATGCCGACCACCGCCAGAAAGAGACCGAGGGCCACCGCGGGGACGTTTGCCCAACGCTGGGCGTTCGGCCCGGTCCAGACACCCCACGTGATCCCCATGGTCCATACCCCATTGGCCAGGTGATAGACGCAGGCCAGGACCCCGATTGTATAGACCACTTGAATCCAGACCGAGGCTTGGATGGCCCGGGCCGCACTCAGCGCGTCTTCCGGCTGGAATCGGGCCCCGCCCCAAGGCCGCGCGACGTGTTCGTGCCACCAATCGAACCGAAGCCACCCGTGCATATGGAACACGTGGTACAGAATGAACGCGAACGCGATCACCCCAGTGACCCGCTGCAAGGTATACCGGATATTGCCGAGATAGGGGTAGTCGGCCAGGTTCCTTTGGCCCCGCAGCACAATCAGCATCCCAATGACGCCGTGAAAGAGGATGGGAAGGAAGATGAACGGCCACTCCAGAAGGAGCAAGGTTGTTGGGCCAAGGCGATGGATCTGGTCGACGCGATGTTGAAACGCCTCGGGCCCGTCGAGGATCGAGGCGTTGGTCAAGAGGTGGAAGGCCAGATAGCCCCCAATGGGGATCAGGCCGGTCAAGGAATGAAGCCGCCGAATAACGAACTCGTGTCGACCAAACGAGATGGCATAGTCCGACTGGACCACGTGGTGCCCTTTCGGGAGCCTCATGCGACGGGGGGACATCGGGATTGTCCCCCAATTCTAGGAACCCCGGCAACCGTGGGACAAGAATAGGCACATCGGTGCCATAATGGCAGTCGCTCGGTAACGATGGGCCAGGGTTGTTCCCGCGGCAATGTCGTTTCCCTGTGGCAACGTTGGGGGCACTGATGTAAAATCTTTTAGAAACGCAGGTTATGCTGCGGTTGCCGTACGGCCCTTCTCGAACGGCACCAGAGTTGCACACCATCTTCCTTGGACGCTCCACGAGGGAGGCTTGGACGATGGCCATTGAGACACCATCGCTATTGATCACCGACGACGACGCGGCCTTCCGAGAAACGCTCCAGGAGGTCTTGCGGCCCGAGGGGTTTCAGACGCTCGAGGCCGAGGACGGCGAGGAAGCGGTGCGGATCGTCCGTACCGAGGTGGTGCACCTGGTGCTGCTCGACATGCATATGCCGAAGCTGACCGGCTTGGAGACGCTTCGCATGGTCAAGCAAGTCAAGGCGCTCTTGCCGTGCATTCTGCTGTCGGCCGATCTGGACGACATGCTGATCGAACAGGCCCGTCGCGACCACGCCTTCTCGGTGCTCCGCAAGCCGGTGACTCGTCGGCAGATCACGGGCGTGGTCTTCCAGGCGCTCGAGCGAACCTATAACTGGAAGTGCTTCCGGGCGAGTTGAGCCGGCTATCCGGTGCCTTGAGCGGCAGCTATAATAACGGGGCGCACCGTTTGCCTCTTCTTGGTGGTTCGCTTGCACTCCAAGAAACGGAAGAGGGCCCTTCCTCGCCGGAAAAGGGCCCTCGCGTTCGGCTGTCCGGGCCAACCCGCGGCTTGCGGGCGGCCTCGAACCCACAGCCGTAAGGGACGTATCGGGCCGAACATGCGGTTGACTTGAGCAAGCCTTGACCCCGCGGATGCTTTATCCCCACGATGACGGAGATCGCCAAACTCGCCTTGGAAGACGGCACGGTCATGACCGGCAAGGCCTTCGGGGCCCGCGGTGAGGTCGATGGCGAGGTGTGCTTCAACACCTCGATGACCGGATACCAGGAGATCCTCACCGATCCAAGCTACCGCGGCCAGATCGTCACGATGACCTATCCGGAGATCGGCAACTACGGCGTCAATTCCGAGGACGTCGAGAGCGCCAAGCCGCATCTGGCCGGCTTCATCGTGCGCGAGCGGAGCCGTCGGGTGAGCAACTTCCGGGCCGACAGTCATCTCGACGCCTACCTCGCGCGTCACGGCATCGTCGGTTTGGAGGGCATCGACACCCGGGCGCTGGTCCGGCGACTTCGGATTCGCGGGGCGATGAACGGCGTGCTGTCGACCGTCGATCTCGACGATGCGAGCCTGGTGGCCAAGGCCCAGGCAAGCCCCGGACTGGTCGGTCGCGATCTGGTCCGCGAGGTGATCCCCGAGCGCCCGATCCAATGGCACGAACCCTTGAGCCGGTGGACCCGCCTGGTCCCGGCCGAGCGCGCCCTGGCCGAACGGACCACCGAGGGCCCCCACGTGGTCGCCTTGGACTTCGGCATGAAGTGGAACATTGCCAGGCACCTGTTCGACATGGGCTGCCGGGTGACGGTCCTTCCCGGCACCGCCACGGCCGACGAGGTGTTGGCCCAAGATCCCGACGGAGTGTTCCTCTCGAACGGGCCGGGCGATCCCGAGCCGGTGCAGTACGCGCAAGAGACCATCCGCCGGCTGTTGGGCAAGCGGCCGATCTTCGGGATCTGCCTGGGACACCAACTCCTGGGGCTGGCCTGCGGCGCGAAGACGTTCAAGCTGAAGTTCGGACACCGCGGCGCCAACCAGCCGGTGCTCGATCGTCAGACGGGCCGGGTGGAGATCACTTGCCAGAACCACGGTTTTGCCATCGAGGCGGACC
>JANLFZ010000210.1:0-1351 GCA_024653385.1 Thermoguttaceae bacterium
TGTTGATCGTCATCGCGACACGCGACGGCAAGTCCCGGCAGCGGAGCGTGACGGTCGAGCCGGCCCGGAAGCGGCTGGTGAGTTTTTCCTGGGAGCCTTTGCCGCCGGGCGGTCGCGCGGTGGGGACGGTATCGGAGCCCGTTGCCGCCGCGGCGAAGGCAACGTCGGCAACACCCGTCAAACCGTCCCCTTCAGTCGAGACGGCGGTTGCAGGGGGCGGCCATCCCGCGACCCTGCCCCCAACCAGCCCAAGCGCCGTGCCTGAACCGACCACCCGGCAATCCCCCGCCATTGCCGAACCGTCGAACGAGCCGGCTTCGGTCGAGGGTCACGCTTCTTCGTCGGGGATGGGTACGGCCGCTCCGGAAGCGTCGGCCGCGGTTGCCCCCACGACGCCGGGCACATCGCCCGGACCGAAGCCGCCGGACCGGTCCCCGGCCGTCGTCCCCACGATCGCCGCATACGATACCCTGGTGGCGGAGGCCTGGGAGTTGATTCGCGCCGGCGAAGTCAAGCAAGGCTACGACAAGCTGGAGGACCTGTTCAAGAAAGACCGGGGCGATTTTCGCGTGGCGTTCAGTCTCGGCCTGGTCGAGGCGCTGGTGGGCCATGACTGGCAAGAGGCCGAGAAGCATTTCGCCACTTGCCAGCGGCTTCAGCCCGACCACCCGGCCATGCTCAACAATCTGGCCCTGGTGCGCATGCGTACGGGCCAGGAGCATCTGGCGATCCGGCAGTGGGAGACGCTCTTGGCGGCCGGGCCGCCCGCCCCCGAGGTCGTGCAGAACCTCCGCCGTTTCCAGACGCTGGCCCACGCGGGGCAATTCCGTTTGAAGCCGTCGCACCTCAAGGCGATCGACGAGTTGGCACGCCGCGCGGCCGAGACGGGGGCCGGTTTCAAGACGAACGTGGGGTATCTCTATCTGCCCCTGAAAGGCCCCGACGGCCGGATCCTGGGTTGGCTGGAGCCGCGGAAGTATCACGACCGGTGGTGCGTCGTCTGCGGCGGCCGCGGGGGCGTGCGCTGCCCGGATCGCGATTGCGCCCGCGGCACCGTGCGCAAGGTCCAGCCGAAGACCCTGTTTCTCCATCCGATCAGCAAGTCGCGGATCGTCGAGTACGTGCCGGTCCGGGTGGCGTGCCCGGTGTGCAAGGGCGAGGGATGGATCGACTGCGCGAAGTGCGACGAGGGGACGGATGCGTCGCTGAAGGACTTCAAGGACCCGCTTTCCAAGAATTGAGGCGCTTGTGGCACACCCGGGCATCGAGCAGGACACGTTTGGCGTCACGTCCGAAGGAACGCCGGTCGAGCGGTGGACGCTACGGAACCGCGCCGGAGCCACGGTGCGCT
>JANLFZ010000210.1:1361-6164 GCA_024653385.1 Thermoguttaceae bacterium
TGCGCTTGATCGCCTATGGCGCCACGGTGACGGAACTGCACCTGCCCTCGCGCTCGGGCACGACCGACGACGTGGTGCTGGGCTTCGACCGGCTCGACCAGTACGAGACGCAGAGCCCCTATTTCGGCTCTACGGTGGGCCGCGTGGCGTTCCGCATTACCGAAGGCCGGTTTCGCCTCAACGGCAAGGAGTACCAGTTGTCGCTCAACGTGCCCCCGCACCACTTGCACGGGGGAGTGCGCGGGCTCAGCCGCGTCGTGTGGCGCGGGGTCCCCTTCGAGAACCAGCAGACCCTCGGGGTCCGCTTCACGTGCCACAGCCCCGACGGCGATCAGGGCTACCCGGGCAACCTCGATGTCGAGGTCGTCTACACGCTCGGCGACGATAGCGCCCTGCGCATCGACTACGCCGCCACCGCCGACCGGCCCACGCCGGTCAACTTGACGCACCACAGCTACTTCAACCTGGCGGGCCACGCCTCGGGCGACGTGCTGGGACACGTGCTCCAGTTGGAAGCGTCGCGCTATACGCCGCTGGACGCCAAGCGGATCCCCACCGGCCGGATCGCCTCGGTCGAGGGAACCCCCTACGATTTCCGCGCGCCGACGGCCCTCGGGGCCCGCATCGGCCAGGTGCTGGCCGAGGCGGGCGGGTACGACCTGAGCTACCTGCGCGATGCCCCAGGCGACGCCCTGGTCCGCGTGGCCACGCTCCGCGAACCGCGCACCGGCCGCGTCATGGAGGTCCACTCGACCCAGCCGGCGATCGTGCTCTACACGGGCAACTACCTCGATGGCACCCTGCGAGGCAAAGGGGGCGCCGTGTATCGCCGGCACGCGGGCGTGTGCATCGAGACCGCCCACCTGCCCGACTCGGTCAACCAACCCGCCTTCCCCTCGATCGTCCTCGGCCCCGGCCAGCGCTACCGGCACACCTGCGTGTACCGGTTCTCATAAGGGGCTTTAGTCTAGCGGCTTCGCGCTACCGGCCCGACACGACCTCGAAGGGAATGGCCGGCAGCAATCCGACGAGATTGCGGGCGGTGGTGGGCTTCTTGCCCTCCTTGCTCACGTAGGAGTACTCCTGGAACAGATTGAGCAGCAGATTGCCCTTCTGCCCGGCCTTGACCTTCTCGGGGTCGCACTTGACGGGGAGGATCAGCCCGGGGCCTAGTCCCACGGGCACGGGGTCTTGGAGCGTGATGCCCGGCGGCGGTTCGCTCAGCTCGAAGCGGAAGTCGCGGGGGTTGTGCCCTTGATCGACCATGAATCGGATCTGGCCGGTTCCTCCGGCGGGGAGCTTGACGCCACGATCGACCACGCTAAGCGGCGGCTTGCCCGCCGGACTGCCCGTGACGAACACGGTCCAATCCTTCGTCGGCACGACATGTTGGTAGGCGAAGGCTTGGGTCCACTCTTCGGCGGGCAGGGCGGGGCGGACCAGGGGCCGGCCGCGCGCCATCGCCTGGCCGACCAGCTGAAGGACGATAGGTTCCTTGGTGGGCTGGGGCGGGACGGTCAGGGTCAGCCGCACCTTGCTCTGCCCGCCCGGAACCCACGCGCCGCCCAGGCCGAACCCCGACGGCGCGCCGTCCAAGGCCAGGGCGATATCGTCGTCGAAACCGTCCTTGCGGATCGCGTGGACGGTGATCGGCACCAGCGCGCCCGGCCGGGCCGTGACGCTCGAGGGCGTCACGCGCAAGTCGAAATCGGGCCGCGGAGGCCGGATGTACAAGCGGTAGGCGAAGTCGGGCCCGCCGCGGCGCTGGGCATCGCGGATCGAGATGTACTGCGCCCCCTTGGTGGTCGTCAAGAGCCGCGAATCGGCGTGGTGCGTGATCAGCGGCCAGCTCTTGTCCTCGTAATCGTCGTTGTGCGCCAGCACCCGGCCCCGCCCGTCCGTCAGGCGGACCACCGAGTCCAACGGCGAGTAGAGCCGCCGGGCAAAGACCTCGGCCACGATCACGCCGGAGGCGTCGAACTGGTAATAGTCCACGTCGTCGGGGCGCTCGATCCGCCCATTGATGACGACGGGCGAACCGACCCGCTGGGCCGTCTCGGGCGTGTCGTTGTCGTCCTTCTTCTCGAACACCTCGGGAAGCACGTCCACGATGAATCCCACCCGGTTCGAGAAGATGTTGTCCTTCTCGATGACCACGGGTCGGATCATCCGGCCGAGATGGAAGGAGGGCTCGATGCGGATCGAGTCGACGGGCAGGTTCCAGCCGAGCACCTGGACGTTGCACCCCGAGCCCACGCGGCCGCCCAAGGGGAACAGGCCGGTCACATAAGGGATCTCGCCGATGGAGATGCGGTAGGTGAAATCCTCGCGCCCCCGGTAGATCGAGTCGTGGACCTCGATCACGTACTTGCCGTCGCTGGGGATTTCGTAGTACAGCACGGGGTCGTGGCGGAACCCGAGCGAGTCGGCGAAAGCGACCTCGTTACCCCGTTCGTCGTACAGGTGCAGCACGGCCTGGAACCAGCCGGGGACCGCGTCGGCCAGGTAGGGAATCAACTCCCGCGCCGCACAGTGCGCCACGAGTTTGGTTCCCTTCTTGGCCTCGAACAGGAAGCGGTCGGTGTCGCCCGGCATGATCTGCCCGTTGATCACCATCGGCAGTTGCACCTGGACCGAGGGGTCGGGCGCGAGGTCGTTGGGTTCCTTCTCGCGCGTCTCGGGCCATTGCCCGACCCAGAACCACAGCGGCCTCGACATGCCGGTGGGCGTCAGCAGGCGGAGTTCGCGGTCGCCGAAGGCGGCATCGGGGGCGATCTCGACCTGGACGGTCAGCTCCTCCTCGATCTGCGGATTGGGTTGGCGCTTGCGGTCGGCTTGCCGCTGCTCGTAAATGGCCATCTCCCGGAGTTGCTCGGTCGTGATGCCCAGGAGCTTGATGACTTCCTCGCGCGTGACGTGCTTGCCGCTGCTTTCGAGTTCCTCCCGCTTGTTGTTGATCTTCATGTTCAACGCGGTGTACTCGCCCTGGGTCATCGGGCGGTACCACTTCACGATCTTCGTCTGGATGCCGCCGCCGGAGATGTACGCGCGGTTGACTTCCTTCAAATGTTGCCCGCCGACGACCACGTCGAACTTCGTGCCGCGGCAACCGCCGCCGGGAAAGACGTACCCGGCGTGGGGGTTGTTCGAGGAACTTTGGGCCACCAGCGGACCGCTACCCGCCAGGACCACCGCGGTCGCCAACACGGCATGCCAGCGAAACAGAGTCATCATAAACGCCACCGTGGTTTGATGGGCTCGGCCAGGCCGACGGTCTTGCGCTTTCGAAGGGGTTCAACTCGAGTGTCCGGGCTGTTGCTCCAACCGCTTGACGAACTCGGCGTGCTGCGGCGAAGCCAGGCCCTGTTGGAGGACGGCCATCACCCGGGCCAGGTCGCCCGCGACGAGCGCGGCCGGGTCGAGCCACAGGCCGGGGAACACCTCGCTGCGATACACGCCGCCCGCATCCAAGGGAATCCGGTCGTACCGCCCCTCGCGGAGCACAAACCAATCGATCGCGCGGTCCTCGACGCGCCACACGACGTACTCGCGCACGCCGTTGCGACGAAACGCATGGAGCTTGTCGTGCAAGTCGTAGCTGGCGCTGGACGCAGTGACCTCGGCAACCAGCTCGGGCGGACCCGCAACGTACTTTTCGTCGTCGCGCGACTGCCCGCCGAGTTCCGGCCGGACGCGAAGAAACGCGTCGGGCTGCGGTTCGTTGTCCAAGTCCAAGCGGATCGTGGCGTTGTCATAACCTTCCACGCCGGGCGTGTGCAGCACATAGGTGCCGAGCCAAAGGACCACGCAAAAATGCGGGCCGGCATGCTCCCTGGAAACGGGCGACGGCATGTACACCACCCCTTCGATCAGTTCCGCCTTCTTGACCTGGGGCATCGCCGAATAACGACGCTCGAACTCCACCCGGGTGAGCCGGTCGCCCGCGTACAATTCCGGCACGTGTTCCAGCGGCGCGGAGAAAGCCGCCGGGTCGGCGGAGCTGTTCACGCCCGTGCCCATGCCTCGATCTCCTCGTTCACCATCGATCGGGTGAGCGTCTCACATGATCTCCTTGAGCCGGCCCGCCAGCTTCAAGCCCTCTTCGGGCGAGGGGGTGGCCTTGACGACCTCGTTCATCGGGTGCGGCAGGTTCGCGTCGGGGTCGATGCCCAGAAGTTCGTAGAGACTGCCGATGAGGTCGCCGGGATAGACGGGGCGATCCTGCACCGTCTCGCCCTTGGGGTCAGACGAGCCGACCACCTGGCCGCCCTTGAAGCCGCCGCCGGCCACCAGCACGGAGAACACGGCCCCGTGATGATGGCGCCCGCCGTTCCACGGCGACTCCCAGGCCACCTTCGGCGTGCGGCCGAACTCGCCGCAGCACCAGACGATCGTCGAGTCGAGCAAGCCGCGGTCCGACAGGTCGGCAATCAGCGTGGCCAGCCCACTGTCGAGATTCGGCAGCAGGCGGCGCATGGCCTGGAAGTGCTCTTTGTGGGTATCCCAGACGAATTGATTGATGGTGACGTACTTGACCCCCTTCTCGATCAACCGGCGCGCGGCCAGGCAGGACTGCCCGAACGTGTTCCGGCCGTAACGTTTCCGAAGCTCTTCCTTCTCCGTCGAGAGGTCGAAGACCTTGCCCGCGTCGCCGATGATCAAGTCGTAGGCGCTTTTTTCAGCTTCCTTGGCGGCGACCACTTGGGGATCCTCCGCCAGGACCTGGGCCAAGGCGTCGGCGCGTTCCAAATCGTCGCGTCGCCGGCGCTGCTGTTCGTCGGAGATGCCGGGAGCGATGATCCC
>JANLFZ010000210.1:6174-7500 GCA_024653385.1 Thermoguttaceae bacterium
ATCCCCTCGACGGCGAAGCGGGCCGCGTTGGGGTCGCCGCCGGTGGCGAACGGCTTGTACTTGATGCCCATGAAGCCGGCCTCGGAGAACCGGCCTTGCGGCTGGGTCAGCACGATGTAGGGAGGAATCAGGCTCTCGGCCCCTTTCTCGAAGCCCTTGAACGCCGTGACCACCGCGCCGACCGCCGGATAGACCAGCCGGCCGCCCGGCATACGACCGGTCTGCACCATGTACGAGGCCGTCTCGTGCCCGTTCTGGCCGTGGGTCATGCTCCGGATCAGCGAGTACTTATCGGCGAGCTTGGCCAGTTGGGGAAGCAACTCGCCGATGCGGATGCCCTTGACGTTGGTCTCGATCGGATGATTCAGGGGCCCGGTGTAGTCGCTGCCCGACTCGGGCTTGGGATCGAACGTATCGGTGTGCGTGGGTCCACCGGAGAGCCAGATCTGGATGACCGCCTTGGCCTTGGCCTGGCGCGGGCTGGAGGTGGCCGCGGAGGACTCTTCCTTGGCCGCCGGACCCCGCTTGGGTGGGGCGGGTCGTTTCGGTGCGGCCGCCGCGGCGCAAAGCTGGTGCCCTAGAAGCATCCCTCCCAACCCCAGCGCCCCGCGCTGGAGCAACTCGCGTCGCGAGACCCGCTCGCAATAGAGCGAGACATTGGTTTCGGACAGCGGCACGTACACTTCAGGTCGTCTGGCCATCTTCTCGTCCTCCGTCGGTGCAAATCATCCCCACCCGCATACTAACCCGAAGCGCCGGCGAGGGCAATCCCGTTCACCCGGCACTCCCTCACTCCCGCCAGCGAGGGCGATCCCGTTCACCCGGGTAACCTCGCCAGCCGGCGCAATCCCATTCACCCCGGGCGATTCCGCCGGCGAGGCGAATCCCGAACGGCCGGCCTCGCTGCGCCTCGAGATGGTCATCGCGCTAATGCCGGAAAAGGAACTCCGTGGTGTTGATCAAGGTCCACGCCAGGTTCTCTCCACCTCCGCCTTCGCCCGCATTGGGAGGCCGCGAGAGTATCGCCAGGTACAGGTTCTCCGTGGCGTTTCCGTCTTGCAGGAGCTTTTTCAGTCCCGGGCCGTTCTGCAGCTTCTCGCGGATGTGGGTGGAATTGAGCAGGTGCAGCCGCTGCCCGGCGGTGATCCGGTTGTTCCGCTCCGATTCCAGGCCGCTGTCGCGAGGCGGCCGCCCGAACAATTCGAGGAAGCTGCTGGTGATGCTGCCGTCGGGCAAGGCGATCGCGCGGCGCGTCTCGGGAATGAACGTGTACGGCTCCGGGATGATGCTCATGTAGCTCTCGGTCGTCCCCGTGATCTGGTTCAA
>JANLFZ010000210.1:7541-10356 GCA_024653385.1 Thermoguttaceae bacterium
CGAGACGGCGCACCGTGTACGACGCGAAATGCACTGCCGCCTCGGGGTGTTTGCTCCGGGGAATCGGCGAGAACTGGTACGTGCTCGATTGGAGAATCAGGCGATAGATGTGCTTGAGATCGTAATTCGCCTTGACCAACTCGTCGGCGAGGTAGTCGAGCAGTTCAGGATTCGACGGAGGATTGTCGGGCCGGACGTCGTCCGGCTCGTGGACGATCCCGCGCCCCTGGAGCCAATACCAGATGCGGTTGACGATGTTCCGCGCGAACCAGGGGTTCTTGGGCGTGATGAGCCAGTCGGCGAACACCTCGCGGGGGTCCTTGTCCCAGGCAATCTCCACGCGCGTTCCGTCGGGGAACACGGGATCGGGCGGGGGCGCGGGCTTGGCCTTCTTCTCGCCGGCTTTCTTGTCGGCGGGCTTCTTGTCGGCGGGCTTCTTTTCCCCGGGCTTCTCGGGGGCGGGCTTGGGCGGGTCGGTCTTGTGGGGATCGAAGATCACGATCTCTTCCTTCCACTCGCCCGTCGGCTTGTACCCCACCTTGAGAAAGAACGCCGACATCCCGGCAAGCCGCTCTTCCGGCCACTTCTCTGCCCGAACGCCCATGAACGTCAGGGCGACCGCGCGGGCGATGCCTTTCGGGTCACGGCTTTGCAAGGCCCGGTAGAAGTTCACTTGGGGCACGCGGAAGTTGCTGCCGCTGGAGGTCAACAATTCTCGCACGAACTTGTCGTACGGCATGTTCGTCTTGATCGCGTTGCGGATCCAGCGGTGGTACGCCTGCGCCGCGTTCGGCCAGAGATTGATCGGAAACTCGGCCTTGACGCGCAAGAGGTCGCTCCACTTCATTGCCCAGAAGTCGGCGAACTCGGGCCGCTCCAGCAGCGCCTCGATGAGCTTGTCGCGCTTGTCCGGGCGGGTGTCCTTGAGAAACGCCCTCGCCTCGTCCGGCGTCGGCAACGTGCCGATGACATCCAGATACACCCGGCGCAGGAAGACCGCGTCGGAGCATGGGTACGCCGGTTCGATCCCCAACTGTTTCAGTTTGGCGAACACCAACTCGTCGATCCGGCCCCGCGGCACCGAAGGCGTGGCCAGCTCGAAGGCCGTCTGGCCGAAGTTCGGCCGGGCATTCGGATCGATGTTCACCTCGGGCAATTGGCCCAGACCGGTGGGCTCCTCGGGTGGGGGTTTCTCCTCGGGCTTTTTGGGCGCGGGCTTCTTGGCGCGTTGGGCCACGGCAGGCTTCGGCGGCGGCTCCCCGAACCTCGGCCGGTTCCAAAGAACCCAAAACAGCACCGCACACCCGGCCACGGCCGCCACAAGCAAGAAGGCCGTGCCGACAGGCAGACCTTTCTTGCTCTTCTTGCCCGACGGACTCTTCGCCGCTTGCTTCGTCCGACGCGCGGCAGACCCCATTCCCCTGGCGAACGTCTCGAATTCCTCCCCCGGTTCCGAAACAGGCGGTGGGGCCACCGGGACCGCGAGCGCTGCCTGCGTTACGGGCAACAGACCCGGCACGTCGGTTGCCGGGTGCCACCGGGACCACGCCGCATGGCGCACCAGCGTCTCCGGGCCCACCACGCCGGCGGCCACCGCGGCACGCAGATCTTCCGCGGAAACCGGGCCCGTGGGTTGGTCCCCGACAAGGTAGTACCACGAATCGTGCGACGCCGACGCCACGCTTTGCCTCCAATGCCAACCTGCGCAGCCCCGTTGACCCACCTTTTCCCATCCTCCTACCTTGAAACACCCGTGTCAAGATCGGTAGCCGGCACCGGCCCACGGGTCTGCCCCGCCATAAGGCGCACATCCTATTGCGTTTTCGACGAAACGTGTTACCTTACAAGCAGGCGGGTGCGGGCCCCCGCCGCGGAAAGGGCAACGGAGAGGAGGTTTCGATCATGTGCAGGTGCCTTGTCTGCGCGCCAAGGGGGGCGTTTGCCCTCGTGGCCGCCATCGTGTCGGTCGCTGCCTTGGCCAGCGCGTCGGACCAAGTCAAGGGTGTCGGGTGTTTCGACCCGACGCACAAGACCGTCGATCTTTTCGAGGGGATGGCCTCCGGCGAACTCGATGTCCAACTGATCGCCAAGGAGGCCAGCCGGTGTCGGCTCTTGGTGACCAACCGCAGCTCGAAGCCCCTGAACGTTCGGGTGCCCGAGGTCTTGGGCGCCGCCCCGGTGTTGGCTCAGGCGCCCAACGCCCCGCCGGGCGGCCAGAACCCGGCAAATAGCGCCGCCCCGCAGTCGCTTGGGTTTCCGATGCCCGGCGTTCCCGGCGCCGGGCCGAACGCCGGGCCGAACCGCGGGCTGTGGAACGTCCCCAACGCGGGCCGCAACCCCCAGGCCGCGCCGCTTGGGGGCTTGTTCAACCTCGCGCCCGAGGCGGTCGGCCAGTTCCGTCTTTCGAGCGTATGCCTGGAGCACGGCAAGCCGAATCCCCGGCCTGGTATCTCGTACCGGCTGGTACCGCTGGAGCGATTGGCGCCCAGGCCCGAACTCGCCGAGGTGCTGCGCATGTTGGGTCGCCGCGAGGTGGACCAGAAGACCGCGCAAGCGGCGGCGTGGCGACTGAACAACGGCATGAGTTGGACCGAGGTGGCGGCCGTCCGGATCCACCACCTGGTGGGCCCCGATGAGCCGTTCTTCACGCCTGCCCAGATCGCCGGCGCCAAGAAGGCGGTCGAACGCGCCTCGAAGTTCGTCGCGGACAAGGAGAAGAACCAACAGCCCGCGGCGTCGAGTTCGGTCAGTTTGCGGTAGGGGCCTGTAAAACAATAAGTTGGGCAAACATGAGAGAGCAAGGAAGCGCAAGCGC
>JANLFZ010000211.1 GCA_024653385.1 Thermoguttaceae bacterium
CGCCTGCCCTGGGGGTCGATCGACGAGAACGGGCTCAAGTACGGGTAGCGGCCCATGAGGACGAACTCTTCGACGGTGAACGGGAAGAGCCGGCCGTCGCCCTGGGGAACGTAGCTGATGCGCCGGGCCAATTCGCGCTGCGAGTAGCCGGCCAGCGGCCGGCCGAAAACCTCGATCCGGCCTTCGCCGCCCGGCAGGATCCGGTCGATGCACTTCAACAGCGTCGTCTTGCCCGCGCCGTTGGGGCCCACAATCGACAGGTGCTCGCCGCGACGCACCGAGAACGACACCTCGCGAAGGATCGGCTTCTTGCCGATCCGGAACGAGAACCCGCGAACTTCGAGCACGATCGAGGCGTCGGCACGATTGGCCATGCGCAGGCCCTTGTGGTCTTCGAGGCCGTTACCACGCGACTTCGGGGTGGATCAGTCGCGCCAGACGCTCCGCCAAGCGAGGGAAACGGGGGCCCGGCACGAGGATCCCCTCGTCGGCCACCAGGTACACGCGGCCGGCGCGGACGGCGGCCAGATCGGGCAGTTGCCGCCAGTCGGCAAGCACCTCCTGGTCGGATCGGCCGGCCAGGCGTTCCTTCGGCGTCAACTCGACGATCACCTCGGGGTCCATCTGAACGATCCCGTCGGCCGAGACGACCGGCGCGCCGACGGAGGTCTTGGGGCAGGCGTTCTCTCCGCCGGCCAGTTCGATGGTTGCGTTGAGAAACCCGTCGCCGCCCGCCACGTAGACGCCCTGAACCGTGCCCAAGGTCCGCTCGACCACCAGCAGCACGCGCGGACGCTTCAAGCCGGCGGTCCTCTCGCGGAGCCGCCGCATCCGCTCCTCGAGGTCGGCTGCCAGGCGATCGGCTCGGTCTTGCACGCCACAGGCGCGGCCGATCGTGCGGATCGCCGCGAGAATGTCGTCGACGCTCTGGTGGCGCACGGCGAGTACCTCCAGGCCGAGCGCCTTGAATCCGTCGACATACTCGGCCTTCTCGCCGCGCAAGACGACCAGATCGGGCTCGAGCGCGACGATCGCCTCGTAGTTCGGGTCGAGATACCCGCCGACCTTGGTCCGGGTCTGCGCTTCGGGCGGGTACTGGCAGAAGCGCGTCACGCCCACCACGCGGTCGCCCAGCCCTAGCGCAAAGAGCGTCTCCGTGATGCTGGGTGACAGCGAAACGATCCGCCGGTAACGAGGGCCTTGCCCCGCCTCCCGGGCGCCGGAGACCGCCTCGGCGGTCGGGCCGGTATCCGGTCCGGCGAGCGTTTCCGGCGGCGCACCGCGATCCGGCCGTCGGAGCATCGCCTTGCCGGCGTACGTGCCAACGATCACGGTCGCCAGGATCGCGCCTAGGAGGAGCTTGGTGCGCATGGGATCTGCAAGTCGGTGAACACGAATCCGTCGCGATGGACCGTCTGGCCGACCTCGACGGCAACCGGCTGGCGGAACATGGGCCCGTCGGTGACACAGGTGTGGAACTCGCCCCGCTCGGCGCAGGGGTCCACGTGGGCAGGCAGTCGGGCGAGAAACGCCAGATCGAACTTGCTTCCCGCCAGGTCGCTCGGCACCTTCGTCGGATCCAAGCACGTCACCCAAGCCACCACGCCCGCGCGAATCATCTCCTCGGCAAGCGGCCGGGTGGGCAGGTTCCAAAGGGGGAAGCGGGCCGATACCCCGCTGCCGGCCAGTTGCCGCTGGCGGTACGCCCGGACGTCCTCCAAGAACAGGTCGCCGAAGAGCATCTCGGTCACCCCCGAACGCCGGGCCTCGTCGACGGCCTGGGCCATGGCGGCCTCGTACGCGGCATTGGAACAGGGCGAGGGAATAAGCACCCGGCGCAGGGGCAACCCGACCGCCGCCGCTTGCGCCGCCAGGATCTCGTCGCGCACGCCGTGCATCGAGACCCGGTTGTACGGTTGGGTGACGGTGGTCAACAGGCCCACGATTTCGACCTCGTCTTGCTGCCGCGCGACGTGCAAGGCCCAGGCACTGTCCTTGCCGCTACTCCAACAGACCCAGGCGCGTGGTTTGGACATGAAGAAGGATGAATAGCCAAGGTGGGGGCCCCATCCCGCAAGCATACCAAGCCGTGGCATTGCCCTGCAACCACCCTCCGAGTGGCCCGCCCGGCCTTGACGGCAACCGGCCGCGGTGTTCCACTAGCGTCAGTGAACGATGCCAGGCGGCGCCAAGCGCGCCTTGGGTGTTTGAACGATCCTCGACCGTGAGCCCACGCCCCGCGATGACCCAACCCGCTTCTCGCGCGACTTCTTCCCGGGAGTATCCGAAGTACACCTCGGGCGAGCCGGTTGCGCTGTTCATTCCGTGCTACGTCGATCAATTCTATCCTCAGGTCGGGGAGGCGACCGCTCGCGTGCTTGCCCGACTCGGGGTGCCCGTGACCTTCCCTGACCGGCAGACCTGTTGCGGGCAGCCGGCCTTCAACTCGGGCTACTGGGAAGAGGCCCGCAAGGTCATCCACCACTTTTGCAGGGCATTCGAGGGCCAGCGGTGGATCGTCTCGCCGTCGGGTTCGTGTTCGGCCATGTGCCGGGTGTTTTTCGGACACGTCGATCCCGCGCCCGAGGTCGTCGAGGTCGGTCGGCGAGTCTTCGAGCTGACCGAGTTCCTGGTGAACATTCTCGGCGTGACCGACGTGGGGGCGGTGTTCCCCCACAAGGTGACCCTGCACAACGGCTGCCACACCCGGCGCGAATTGGGCGTGGTGGAGCCGCCCATGCGCCTGCTCGAGCGCGTGCGAGGTCTGGAGTTCCATGAACTGCCGAACGTCGAGGAATGTTGCGGCTTCGGCGGCACCTTCAGCGTGAAGATGCCCGGCATGTCGCTGGCCATGGGGCAGTCGAAGGCCCAGAGCATCCTGCAAAGCGGGGCCGATGTCGTCGTGTCGCCCGACATCAGTTGCCTGATGCACATCGGCGGAATTCTGCGCCGCGACCCGGCGGCTCGGCACATCCGCACCATGCACATCGCCGAGGTGCTCGCCTCGAGCGGTTGAATGGCGGCCGAGGCGAAGCGGCCCGGCCAGCGGCTTCGATCGGCCCGAGAACGACCCGCGCTCTCAGGCGGCGCGATCGGGTGGGGCCTGAACCCGCTTGTCCGCCGCCCGATCGCCGATCGTTGCCGACTTGTCCGCCACGGAGAGCCACCCTACGATGACGATACACCATCGGCACTCGCGCGACCCCGACGGGTTGCCCACGCCAGGACCGCCCCGGTGCATCGTGTGCGAGCGCAAGGGACGCTGGGCAGCCGCCTTGCGCCGGCAGGCCGAGGGACCGCAGCTGCGCCTGGAGGAGACACGCAGCCTGGCCGGTTGCTGGCAAGCCTTGGCGGGGCATCCGGGAAGCTTCCTGGTCTTGGAGGCGACCCCGGAGAACCTCGACGCGGTCTTGGGTCGCCTGGCGCAGCTTGGACATGACGATCCTGCGGCCCGCGCTGCCGTGGTCGCCGGGCGCAGGTTGGCGGGCTTGGAGTGGTTGTTCCGCGAGGCGGGAGCCGTGTGGTTTACCGTATCGCCGCGCGAAGTCGCCGCCCTGGCCTCGATTGCCCGGCGGCACCTCGAACTCGCCCCCGAGCCGCCGCGGACTCTGGCCCAGCAGGTTTGGGCAATGTTGCCGTGGGGCCACCCATAAGAGGCTGTTTTCCATGGATCTCCGTCAATCCGTGCTCCAGGTCCTCGAAGCCTTTCCCGATCCCGAGGCGGGTCGCGGCGTGGTCCAACTGGGGCAGGTTCATGAGTTGAACGTCGATGGATCGCGCCTTCGCCTGAGGCTGGGCCTGACGACCTGGGCCGCGCCTTTGTGGAACGAAACTCGAGGCCGGCTCATCGAGTTGTTGAGAAGCCGCCTGCCCCAAGTGTCCGACGTCGAGGTGACGCTCGAACCGCACGATCGTCCTGCCGAAAAAATGGGCGAGATCGGGTTGACGGCCAAGAGCGTGGTCGCGGTGGGTTCGGGCAAGGGCGGGGTGGGCAAGAGCACCATGGCCGCGATCCTCGCCCTCGGACTCCAGCGCGCCGGCGCCCGCGTGGGCCTGATGGACGCCGACGTGTACGGGCCGAGCATCCCCCATCTGCTCGGCTCCGACGAGCGGCCCACGCTCGTTGACGGGAAGATCCAGCCGGTGTTCGTCAGTGGTCTGCCCGTGATGTCGATCGGGTTCCTGATCCCGCCCGGCGAGGCCGTCATCTGGCGCGGCCCCATGCTCCACCATTACCTCACGCAGTTCATCCGGGACACCCAGTGGGGCAACCTCGATTACCTGATTGTCGATATGCCGCCTGGCACGGGCGACGTGGCGCTTTCGCTTGCGCAGATCCTGCCGCTCTCCGGAGCGGTGGTGGTCTGCACGCCCCAGGACGTGGCCTTGCTCGACGCGGCCAGGGCCATCGCCATGTTCCGCAAGGTAAACATCGAGGTCCTGGGGATGATCGAGAACATGAGCCATTTCATCTGCCCCCAGTGCAAAGCGCGGCACGAGATTTTCGGATCGGGCGGGGCCCGCCGGAAGGCCCATGAGTTGAAGGTGCCGTTCTTGGGCGAGGTGCCGCTCAACACGCAGTTGAGGATATTCGGGGACGACGGAAAGGTCTCGTCGAGCTTCGACGTGCCCGAGAGCGCCCCCTATCTCGAGGCGATCTGCTACCGTCTGGTCAAGAGCATCGCGGCGCGGCGCGAGGCAAGCCCGCCGCTACCCCAGTTGTCGGTCTTGGGGTGAGTCGGGGAAATCAGTTCCTCACCAGCGCGGCCCGCGGCCGCCGTGGATCGCCAGCATGGCATAGCTTTGGTAGGCGAGATAGCCGAACAGGATGGCTGCAAACGTGCTCCGCCATTGGATCAGCGCTACGGCCGCCATCAGCCCGGCCACGGCGAACGAAAGCATCAGCGACAGGCGCACACCGTCGCCGGGGTTGTAGTGGGCAAAGAGTTCTCGGGCGATCTGTCCACCGTCGAGGGGCTGCACCGGCAAGAGATTGATAAAGCCCCAGAAAACGCTGATGTGCAGGAAGTAATAGATAAACAGGGTGAGGTACACGCTTCCGACCGGGCTCGGCATGATGTGGGGAATGACGTAGTAGGCCAATTGGACCTCGACCGGCTTGCCCGCCGCCAAGAAACCCAGCACCACCAGCGCGGCGGCCAGGAACCCGGCCCCGGGGCCCGCGAACGCGATGGCGACGCGGCCCCAAAGCGCCGGCGTGCGGGCTTGTCCGGGAGCATACGACGCCATGCCGCCCAGACCGTGGAGCGTGATCCACGGCCAGTACCCGTAGCTCCGCATCAACAGCGCGTGACCCAGCTCGTGAATCAGAATGGCCAAGAAAAACGCCGCCACCCACGCCACCAGGTAGCCCAACCGGTAGTTCGTATCGGTCAAATCGGGCATCCCCGTCAGCACGGCGGCGAGCCAGAAGAAGGGGTGGACGCGCACGGGGATGCCGAACACCACGAAACGCAGGTCGTATTGCGTTGGCGGCAGATCGCCCAGGAAGAACACTGGCGAGACTCCTCAAGCTGGTCCTGCGGACTCGACCATCGCTACGAGCCTCTCTATTGTAACGTAAGCGGCCGCTGGCCGAGCGATGCCTTCGGACGTATCGATCCGCGCGGAACGACTCGAACGCGGTATTCTCCCGAATTGTAAAGCTTACAAGCCCGGCCGTGCCGTCGCCGAAGCGCGCCGGGGCACGGCACAACGCAGTGCAAGTGCTGGCCGCTTCAGCGCTTACCACCGATCGGCCAATCGCGATCGCGGCTTTTGGCAACTGCTTGGCACGCGATGTGCAATCCCATGGTACCCAGTGACCCACGCGGCCCCCGGGTATTCCCGCACCCGGGCGCCGACTCGTGCGGCGGCGGGCATCGAGCGACCGTGAATCTTAGGTGACAGTCGCCAAGGTATGGCGGCAGACGAACCACGAAACCCAACTCGGGAAAGAACCGGTTTTTCACGGTCCAAGGGCTCGGGTGGCTACCCCCAACGGCCATCCGAGCCCTTCGCGTTGGGGTGTTTTCGATCGATGTCGGGAACGCGAACGCCGACCACCCGGCCCTTTACGCGGCCCCGCACGGCAACGCCGGGTCGAAGGCCGGTTGCACTTCGACCAACCGGAACTTCGGGCGCGGCTCGGCGTCGTGGCGCTCGATCGGGCCGCGGAACAACCGCGCAAGCCACTGGCGACCATTCCAGATCGACCGCGCCAGGCCTACTATGCCCAGCGAGCGCAGAATGACCCGCTGCTTCCACAATCCGTCGAAGGTCACCAGTTCGCGCAGGGCGCTCATCGGGTTATAGAACGCCGCGTAGCCCAGGAGCATGTTCCACTGGCGCTTCCAGGGCTGGGCGTGGCTCGTGGCCACCGCATGGTTCCCGTCGAGTTGGTAGTCCTCGATCGGCACGCCGCCGACCGCTTTCAGCGCGATGCCATCGCGGTAGGGTTGCTCGTATCCTCGGCTGCCGACGGAAGGCGTCAAGAGCGTGATCTGGCAGGTCACGGCGCCGGCGCGCCGCAGAAACCCGACCTGATTGAGCAATCCCGTCAGTCCCTTCCACGACCAGAGCGGCTGCCCGTCGTGATGCATCATCATGGCCATCGGGGCAATGTCGTGCCGGCGCAACAGGGCGAAGACCTCGCGGGTCTTCTCGGGCGACTGGCCTTTCTTGACCAGTTCGGCCGTAAGGTCCTCGATGCCGAACCAAATCGCTCGCAACCCCGCATCGCGGGCCAGGGGCAAGAGGTCCTGGTTCTTGTGGACATCGAACTCCGTGGCCTCGGTGCCGAACCAGATGCCGTCGCGGAAGGGGCGTCCACCGACCTTGGCCCGGGCCATGCCGGTAAGGATCTCCTCGGCCGCCCGGCGGTTATTGAAGAAGTTGTCGTCGGCCCCGAAAAAGTCGGTGACCCCGGTCCTCGCCGCAATGCCGGCCATCTCTTCGGTCAGGCGATCGGGGCTCCGGTATCGGAAGGTGCGCTGGTTGTAGCCGGGGATGGGGCAGTACGGGCAGTGGAACTTGCAGCCGTGCGTGACGATCGTCGACATGATGCGGCCAAGCCGCTTGAGCTGGGCCGCCGGCAAGGGCGCCTCGGCCAGCGTCGAACGCTTGTGCGGCGGCTCGAACAGGCCCAGGGCGTCGAACGGCAGCGGTAACTCGTCGAGGTCTTGAACCAGCCGCTGCACGCCGGTGCTGACCAGGTACGGAGGCGGGCCTTCAGGCGCGTCGGGCCGGAAGACCAGCCCGGGGATGTCGTCCAACAGCCCGGCGCGGCGGACCCGCTCGAACCCCTGACGCATCGTCTCGCGCGATCCCTTGTGCTCGAGGATGCGATCGAGCAGTTCGAGAAGCACGTACTCCTCGCCCGTGATGACCACATCGGCCCCGACACGCCCGTCTTCCGACAGGCCGAAGAAGTCCCAGGGCTCGTAAATCGCTTTGGCTCCCCCGGCGAGAATCAAGGGACGCTGGTCCTCCAAGGTCCAGGCATCGCGGATCAGATCGTAGGCCGGAGCGCTGTGAATCTGCATGGCCGAGACCATCAGGATCTCCGGCCGTTTTCCGCCGATCCGCGCAGCGCTTGGCCGCACGTTGGGGGTCCGTTGCTGGAGCACCAGCCGGGTATTGGTGAACCCCGCCGCATAGAGCGCCGATCCCACCGCCTGCGGCGCCCCCGGAATCAGTTGTCGGTCGCAGAAGACGAACGGCCCGATGCGCGTCCGTGGATCGAAGGCGTAGATGAACAGCGTGGGAACGTCTGTCCCGCGGGTCTGGCGACGTAGTTGCGCCTCGAGTTCCCGGTAATGTCCCGGGGTTGTGTAGGTGTCACCTTGGGGTCGGCGAGAGAGTTCCACGACCGCGTTCCTTGCTCAGCTAGTTGCCCCAAAAAATCAGGTACTCGAGGCAATCGTAGTCGCGCCCGATCAAAGCGGCAATGGAAGGATTGGGAGTTTAGGGTCTTTGGGAAGGTTAGGCGCGTAAAAGTTGTGTGAACACCCCATTCAGCCCGTCTTGACGTGGCAACCCCACCTTCTGTTCGGTGCGTGGCGGCCCAAGACACGGCCCTGTATGATGGCGTTCTGCCTACGGGAAATCTGTTTTCGCAGGACGCCCGTCATGCCGTTTCTACGCCGTGCCGCCCTTGGGCTCGTTGCCGTGCTCTTCGCGCGCGAGGCTTGGACCGCGCCACCCCGGCTCCCCGAAGTCCCCCCCGCCGAGGCCGCAGTCGATGCAGCGCGCCTCGCCGAGATCGATCAAGCCGTGGCCCAGGCCATCGAGGCGAAGCGGATTCCGGGGTGTGTCGTGGCCATCGGTCGGCACGGCAAGATGGTCTTTCTCCGGGCGTATGGGAACCGGCAAGTCGAGCCGTCGCCGGTCCCGATGACGGTCGACACGGTGTTCGACTTGGCGTCGCTCACCAAGCCCGTGGCCACCGCGACGAGCGTAATGCTCTTCGTGGAAGACGGGCGCATCCGGCTCGACGACCCCGTGGCCAAGCACCTGCCCGAGTTCGCCCGCAAGGGGAAGGATGCGGTGACCGTGCTTCAGCTCCTGACCCACCAGGGAGGTCTGACGCCCGACAACGCCCTGGCCGACTACCTCGACGGCCCGGAGAAGTCGTGGCAGCGGATATTCGACCTGGCGTTGTCGGCTCCGCCGGGCTCGAAGTTTGTTTACTCCGATGTCGGGTTTCTCGTGTTGGGCAAGCTGGTCGAGCGGGTGTCGGGAAGATCGCTGGCCGAGTTCGCCAAGGCGCGCATCTTCACGCCCCTGGGAATGGACGATACCGGTTTCGTGCCTGCGGCGCCGCGCCGCTCCCACCGAACGGCGCGGCAACCAGTGGATCCAGGGCGAGGTCCACGACCCGAGGGCGTACCATCTTGGCGGCGTCGCGGGGCACGCGGGCCTGTTTTCCACGGCCGGCGACTTGGCCCTTTACGCCCAAATGATGCTCGGCCGCGGCGCCTACGGCGGCGTGCGCGTGTTGCGGTCCGAGTCGGTCGAGGAGATGACCCGGCCGCGCGCGGTGTCGACCGGACTGCGCGGCTTGGGATGGGACATGCGCACGGGCTACTCGACCAACCGCGGCGACGGGTACTCTCCGTCGGCCTTCGGCCACGGCGGCTTCACCGGGACCGCCCTGTGGATCGACCCCGAGCTGGACCTCTTCGTCATCCTCCTGAGCAACCGGCTGCATCCCCACGGCAAGGGCGAGGCGAATCGGCTGGCCGGCCGCATCGGCGCGATCGCCGCTGCGGCGTGTCGCCCCGACACTTCCCCAGCGCCCCGGCAGGTGCTGACCGGCATCGACGTCCTCCGGCGCGAGGGTTTCCGCCATCTCCAAGGCCGTCGCGTGGGTCTCATCACGAACCAGACCGGGGTCAGCCGCGATGGCGCAAGCACGGTCCGACTGCTCCATGGGGCCGCCGGGATGAAGCTCGTGGCCCTGTTCAGCCCGGAGCACGGTTTCCAGGGGAAGCTCGATGTGGCGCGGATCGACGACGCGCGCGACGAGGCCACCGGACTGCCCATCTACAGCCTCTACGGCAAGACTCGCAAGCCCACGGCCCAGATGCTGCGCGGCCTCGACACGCTGGTGTTCGACATCCAGGACATCGGCGCGCGGTTCTACACGTATGTCTCGACCATGGGACTGGCCATGGAAGCGGCCGCCGAACACCACGTGCGGTTCGTCGTGCTCGACCGGCCCAATCCGATCACCGGCCGCGAGGTGGCCGGCCCCATGCTCGACCCAGGCCGCGAGTCGTTCGTCGCGTTCCACCCGTTGCCGGTGCGCCACGGCATGACGGTCGGCGAATTGGCCTTCTTGTTCGCCGCGGAACGCCGGCTCGCGCTGGACCTCGTGGTCGTGCGTGCCGAGGGCTGGCGGCGGAGCGACTGGTTCGATGCCACGGGCCTGCCGTGGATCAATCCCTCGCCCAACATGCGAAGCTTGACCGAGGCGATCCTCTATCCCGGCATCGGGCTGTTGGAAACCACGAACCTCTCGGTGGGGCGAGGGACGGACACGCCCTTCGAGTTGGTCGGGGCCCCGTGGCTCGACGGTTCGCGGTTGGCCCAGGACCTCAACCGCCTGGGCCGACCGGGGGTTCGCTTCGAGCCGGCCGTGTTTGTGCCCTCGGCGAGCGTCTACCGCGACCAGAAGTGCAACGGCGTGCGGATCGTGCTGATCGACCGCGAGAAGTTCGAGCCGGTGCGCACGGGTCTCGAGATCGCCTGCTGGCTCCGCGCGAACTACCGCGATACGTGGAATGCCAAACCGTACCTCAATCTGCTGGGCAACGTGGCGGCCCACGAGGGCCTGCGCG
>JANLFZ010000212.1:0-4356 GCA_024653385.1 Thermoguttaceae bacterium
CCCAAATCCAGCGCGCTGCCCCCGCCGAGGCCGATCACCAGATCGGGCCGGGCCTCCGTGGCGCGCCGCGCGGCTGCGACGAGCGATGCCACCGGCGGCTCCGGTTCGGCCATCGCAAGCCGCGTGACGGTCAGGCCCGCACGCTCAAGCGACTCCGCCGCGCGGCGGTAGATCGGCTCCAACCCGGCCGCGTCGCGATAGCCGACCAATAGCGCGGCACGGCCGTACTGGCGCGCGAGCGTGCCGAGCCGACGGAGGACTCCCCGTCCGAACTCGATGCGCGTCGGCAGTTGAAAAATCCACGGTCGCGGCATGGGCAGCGCCAAGAGGCCTCTCATTCTGGCGGCGGTCGCCGCGGGTGTCAACCGGCGAAGACCCGGCCCTGCCCGATCTCGTACGCCGCGGTCATCGCGCGGCTTCGAGTTCCTTGGCCTTGGCGCGGTCGGCGGCAGCCTTGGCCCGGTCGCCCATCCGCTCGTAGGCGATCGCGCGGTTGAGGTATGCCTTGGCAAACGTGGGATTCAGGCGAATCGACTCGGTCAGGTCGGCGACGGCGCGATCGGGCTGGTTGAGGATGATGTACAGCACTCCCCGGTTGTAGTGGGCGCTGGGGTATTCGGGCAGGAGGCGAATCGCCTCGGTGTAATCGGCCAGCGCGGCCTCGAAGCGCGTCAAGCGGGTGTGCGCGATGCCCCGATGGCAGTACGCGTAAGCGTCGTTGGGGGACAGCCGGAGGACTTCGGTCAGGTCGGCAATCGCGCGTTCCGACGCGCCCATCTGGGCGTGGACCATGGCGCGATGGTACCAGGCCTTGGGCAGGTCGGGATTCAGGCGAATGGCTTCGTCGAAGTCGGCCAGGGCCTGGTCGCGTCGCCCGAGCGAGGCCCGGGCGATCCCCCGGCACACATAGGCCTCGACGTTCTTCGGCTCCAGCCGGATGGCTTCGTCGTAGTCGGCCAGCGCCTTCTCGCTTTGGTGGATCTTGGCGTAGGCGATGCCGCGGCTGCAATAAGCCTTGCCGTTCTTGGGATTCAGGCGAATGGCCTCGGTGTAGTCGGCGATCGCCTCCGGGATTTTCTCGAGCCGGAAGTACGCAATGGCCCGGTTGGCATAGGCCTTGGCGTCCTTGGGGTTGATTTCGATGACGCGGGTGTACTCGTCGATGGCGCCCTGGTAATCGCCCCGGTTCTCGCAGGCGTTGCCCCGGTTGCCGTGGGCCTTGGCGTGGTCGGGCTGAAGCGCGATGGCGGCGTCGTAATCGGCGATGGCGGCGTCGTAATCGCGCCGGACGGCGTGGACCAGTCCGCGCGAGACGTAGGCGTCGGGATCGCCGGGGGTCAGGCGGATCGCCTCGGAATAGTCGGCCAGGGCCTCCTCGATCCGCCCCATCCTGAAATACGCCTGCCCGCGGTTGAAATAGGCCTTCGCGTAATCCGGGTCGAGCCGGATCGCCTCGGTGAAATCGGCGATCGCCTGGTTGCGGTCGCCCTTCTTGGCGTAGGCCGAGCCGCGGTTGTAGTACGCCGCGGCCTCCTTGGGGCTGAACTGGAGGACGCGGTTGTAGTCGGCGATCGCCAG
This sequence comes from Thermoguttaceae bacterium, assembly GCA_024653385.1. Classification (GTDB taxonomy): domain Bacteria; phylum Planctomycetota; class Planctomycetia; order Pirellulales; family Thermoguttaceae; genus JANLFZ01. The sequence continues at coordinate 1,579 of JANLFZ010000212.1, forward strand.
GTCGTGCTGCCCCTTCAACTCGTACACGTTGCCCCGGCTGTAGTAGGCCTCGGCGTACTTGGGGTTCAGGCGAATGGCTTGGCTGAAGGCGTTGATCGCCTGGTCGTAGTCGGCGCTTTCCTGAAGCGCCACGCCGCGATGAAATACGTCGATCTCGTTGAACATCAGACGTCGATCTCCCGGAATTCCGCACCGAGGTTCGGCGCTTCGATCGGTTCGGCCGTCCTGCCGTTGTGGAAGAACGACCGGTTCGGCCCGCTCTGCTTCGCTTGCTGGAGCGTCTGCTCGAGGCGTTGGAAGACCGTTTCGGGCGTATCGGCGGGGGTGACCTCGGTCAACGCGGCGCAAGCGGTTAACTGGATACCGGCCTCGCCATGCCGGAAGGTGGTCCGCGCGATCGATTGGCGCACCAGTTCGACCGTCTTGGTGGCGGCCCTCGGGCCCACATCGAGCGTCATCAGGAAGAACCGCTGGCCCGCGTACCGCGCGGCCAGATCCGCCTCGGCGATCGTGGCCTTTAGGATCTGCGACGTCTGGACGAGGATCCGGTCGCCCACCAACGACCCGTATTGCTCGTTCACCGAACCGAAACGGTCCAGATCGAACAGCGCGGCACACATCGACCGCGACTGGTGGCGCCCCTGCTGCCACCATTCGTAAAGCAACGATTCGAGGCCGATGCGGTTGCGGAGTTTCGTCAAGGTGTCGTTGAACAACTGCGGTTCGATCTTGTCGAGGCGGTTCTCGTAGCGGGCGATGGTGAGGAACGCGACCTCCTGGCTGTCGCGGAGCCGGTGCCGGGCCACGCGCAGGCGGTGGATCTCGGTGAGCAGCCGTGCCCCGGCCGCCTCGAGATCGCTCTGAAAATCCATGTGCCGCAGGTTGCTCAACGTGGTCTCGATCTGGGCCGCCTGATCGAGGTTGGCCATCTCGATCTCTTCGCCGAGGGCGGCCAGTTCTCCCAGCTCGCCGATCCGGTTGTGGAGCTGCTCGGCGGCGTCGCGCTGCTCGGTGAGGTAGATTTCGCAGTCGGTCATCAACTCGTCGAGACACCGCTGGACCGTCCCCGCGTCCAGCCGCCCCTTGGCCGCGCGGAGCCGCGTGTCGATCTCGGTGGCCCGGGCCCCGCTCCGCATCATCGCAATGTTCAACTTCAGGATGGAAGTCTCGACGAACTTCTCGTTGAGATCCCACGCCTCGGGGATCGACGGCGAGAGCAATTCGGCCACGTCGTCGTCGTAGGGCTCGGTCAACGGTTCGACGCGCAGATGGTCCAGCGGGCCTTCGTCGAGCATGTCCGCCAATTGGCTGGGCGTCAGTTCCGCCCGCGGATTCTCAGGTTCGACGACCGCGACCCCTGCCGGCCGGGACCGTGGTGGCGAATCCCCCAGGGCCCACCAAGCATCGCGCAGGGTCGGCGGCCCGTACCCGAAATAGACCGCCAGCGCGAACCCCATCGAGAGGTTCACCAGTCCGAACACGAACATCCAAAGCAATAGACCCATGGCCAGCCGCAGGCGGTCCGCCAGACTACCGAAAACCTACGTCACGCCAGAGGGTGGGGCGTCAAAGGGACGGCCAAGACCCCCCCGGCAGTGCGTAAACATGGTAGGAAGAGGCTGGCCCGGGGCCACGCCAGAAACCCAATCGGGTGCTACTGCCTACACCGATAGCGGGAAGCTTCAGTCACTCGCCCTGGTATCCCGGCTGAAGCCATCGGGGCTTCCATTCCGGAACCTCGGCCTTGGGTGTGGACGAGGCCACGGCATTGCGCATGCTTGACACCCCTGGGGGTGGCGGCAGGGGCGAAGCGGCGTTCTCGGGAACCCCTGTCTTGTGGGGGCTTTCTCGATCGCCACCGGTCAGACTGCGTAGGAACTCGGGCGAGGCGCGATCGAGAACGATGATCTCGCTTCGGGCTTGCGGATTGTCACGCGGCCGGATGACACAAATGACCTCTGCCCCAGCGGCTTTGCGACGGTGAATTTCCTCCAGCGCGGCGCGTTCCTCAGGGGTGAGCGACCCCTTCGGGTTGGCGCTCGGTGGCGCCGCCTCGCGCCCGGACGCCGGAAGATCGCGCGTCATGTCGGTCGGTTGCACAATATCCTCTGGCGGTGGCATGTGCCGAGGCATGGCGGGCGTGTTGACGGCCACCATGGGACCCGACGGGCGGGGACGTTCCGTGTCGGGGCGATAGACGAACGAGAGATTCGCCGTGTCGATCACGGCGTGAATCGACCCCAGCGCGGCGTAGAACCCTTCGCGTTCCTCAGGCAAGGCCGCGTTGCACACGCCGATGACCAAGCCGTCGGAGGTCACGAGTCCGCCTCCGCTTCGTCCCTCGACGGGCAATCCCGAAGCCGTCAGGTTTGGCGGCCCCAAGAACCGATCGAGCGAGGTCACGACCCCGGGGCGCACACTGGGAGGTTGCCCGCCGTCGCAGCCCACGCTGAACACTTTGGTCCCCTTGGCGATCTTGTAGCCGGTCGGCGCGACGCGGGCCGCCTTCACCGGATGCGGGGGCCGGATGCTCACCAAGCCCACGTCGCGGTCGGCATCGAAATGGACCAGCGTGCCGGGGAGGCGTTCTTGCGGAGTCGGTCCGAACACATCGACCTCGATGCGCCCTCGGCCCTGCGAGTCGCGGAAAAGATGCCCACAGGTCAACACCAGCGCTTCGCCGTTGCGGGCGTCGATGATCGTGCCCGTACCATGAGAAAGACTATCTCCATGAAAAACCCGCAGCCGCACCGTAGAGGCCAGCAGGTCCTGTTCGGT
>JANLFZ010000212.1:4366-10169 GCA_024653385.1 Thermoguttaceae bacterium
GATCGTGCCCGATCCGCATGACTGGTCGCCCTCGCGATAGACCCGAAGGCGCACGGTCGCGGCGATCAGATCGGCCTCGGCGACTCCGCGCGATTCGGCCTCGGGCGCCCAATCGGGACTGACCATGCGCCATCCGGGGGCACTTCGGGGCGGTTCAGCCGGTGTACCGGCCGAGGCTTTCTGGCCGAGATCGCCAAACGCCGGGACGCTGCGTACCGCGGGAATACTGACCGCTTCGGCCCGACCGGGGCCCGACGCCAGTTGGATGGGCGGCTCCGAGCCGCCGGGCGGTCGGCGGGCCAAGGCCAGCATCTGTTCGAGCTTGGCCGGGCTTTGGACGCCGACCTCGCGAGCGACCTCGCGCCCATCGACGAGCATCACGAAACACGGCACGCCCACGACCCGAAAACGCGAGGCAACGACCGGATCGCGCGAGACGTTCACCTTGCGGATGGGATATCCGCGCCTTGCGAGTTGCTCAATGGCCGGCTCCATGCGCCGGCATGGTTCGCATGTCTCGCTGTAGAAATCCAGCAAGACCGTCTCACCGCCAGCCGACAGCGCCAAGCCCACCACCAGGGTCGAGATCGCGACCATACCTCCGCCTCCTGCGGGGTGGCGACGAGAAGAGGCCTTCGGGCAACCTCCCTGTCACCTTGCGGACCGGCATCGCGCGGCGCACGACATGCTGCCCGGACTGGCTCCCGGCCAGGGGTGCGGGAAGACCCCGGTTCGTCCGTCGCGGGCGCACGACGCCGACAATAGTCCGTGTGAAGGTTGGCATTCTGTCCGGAATCGCCGTTTTGGGCAATCGCAGTTTCTCGGATTTGTTCGCTCCCTTCGTTCCGGGCGTGAGCGTACCCTTCGGGCCGGGGCACTGGGGGCGCTCCGGGCGTGGGTGTCAGGTGTCCGGATCTCGGGAGTGGGCTCGGCCGTGCATCAGCCCACGGAATGCAGGGCGACGTCTGCGCGAGGGGCCCCGAGGCAGCACGCCGCAAGGTCTTGGCCCCAGAGGGGATTGAACCCCCTGGCGGGTTCGGTGCCACGCCCTGAACGCCAGTGTAGGGCGTGGCCTGTCGGACCAAACCATGCCCATCGCTGCGCTCTGGGCGTGCCACGCAACCGTGAGGTAGCGATGCCCTTTGCCCACGAAGGTCTCGTCGATCGCCATCCTCTTGAGCTTCTTCAGGTTCGGCTTGGTCGGTACGCTTCAGCCGGATGAACCCTTTTCACCCGTTCAGGGCCTGCCGCCCGACTGTCTCGCGCGGCCCGTGGTTTACGGTTTGGAACTCTTGGGCTGCTGCTGCGGCAGCTTGGGCTTGAGGATCAGCGTGACCGGGGTCCCTTGGGGCGGCACGCGCCCGGGGAAGCACTCGAACTGCCGCGAGTCGAGGTCCGACATGCTGCGGATGGGCAGATCGAGCGTCGCGATGGGCACGTTGGCCACCGAGATGAAGTCGCCGAAATCGGCTTGGTAGACTCGCTTGCCATCGTCGTCCGAAAACTTGCTGCCCGCGAAAACCCAGTTCAGATCGAGCGCCTTCTGGGTCTTGATGTCGCGAATCCAATCCTGGGCGCGGGCCTTTTGGATCTTGCCCTGCGGGTCTTTCCATCGGACCTCGATCTCGATCTCCGTGCCCGAGGCCGGTTCGATCTTCGGGAGGAACTTCACCGGGCTACCGGGTTGGGCCCCCACGGCCATCAGGCCCGCGTGGACAAGGCTCGGCCGCACATTCGACACGATCACCGCCTCGTACTCGCGGCCGGGCATGGTGACGAAAAACTCCAGCCCATAGCTGGCCCGACATGTCTCGCCCTGGAACACCACGGCTTTCTGCTTCGGATCGACCCACACGGGCTGCTTCGGGTGCAATCGCTTGAGGTTCTCGGGATGATCGACCAGCGGCGGCCCCAGGTCGCGGGGCGGCTGCGTGTGGTCGTCCTCGGCCGCCCCGGACCTGGCCGAAGCAGCCGGCTCGTCTTGGGCCACGGCCATTGGGCCAAGCCACCCCATCGTCCAAACCCAGCACCACAGCAGCACCACGGTGTTTGCCAGTCCCCGCATCCGCCACGCTCCTTTGCCAACGCGCGAAAGCCCCCTCCGTTGCCAGAATACCACGCGGAACGGCCGGCTGTCAGCACATCCACGGGCAGCCACGTGGTTTGCGCAAACATGTACACATCCGTAAACACCCCCTTGAGTCTGTCCACGACGTAGCCGAAGACTGCCGGTGCGTTATAACACTTTGAAAAACAGCAAGTTACGATTCGATTGCCCTGGTGGTTCGAGCAATCCGGCGAGCATCGGGGATGTGGGAACAGGATTTGCACCCCATGCAAGAGTCTTCGACATCGGGGTCTGCGTGTTGCTTGACGAACCGAGGGGTCCGCTGATGGGCGCGCCACGGGTGCAATCGACGCTGTCGCTATTGGCCATCGCATGGGTTCTAGGGGCGGCAAGCTCCCCGGCCGAAGGAGCCGTCATCATTACCCCCGGCTCTGGGGGAGGCAACCCGGACGAGAACCTCCTGCTCTTCACCGGTCCCGGCGTGGTGACAGGCCCCTCGCCCATCATCGTCGGCCGGACCAACCACACGGGCACGTTGATGGATGTCTTCTCCGGCGACAACTCGGTCAACCTGCTGGGCAAGGGCGGTCAGTCGTTAGTGACGGGCGATCTCGACCTCAGCACGCCCCCGCCCCACGATACCTTGCCGTTCGGCTCGACTGGCGTGCAGCTCTATCTGGCCGACCCCGATCTGGTGTTCAGCGACCTGAAGTTCGACGTGTTCGCCGTGGACGATGGGACCCTCGAGATCAAGGTCGAGGGCATCGAGATTGGACCTGGCCCGGCGTTTACGCTGACCGAGTCGTTCAGCCTGTCGAAGAACGGCTCGAACTTCTTCCGCGTGCAAGACGATGGTCTGGCGCCGCTTCAGGGCGTGGCGAAAGTCACGCTGACCACGTACACCGGATCGACCGCGGTCGACCTCATCGACGAACTCAAACACATCCGCGTGGGGGGAATCCAATCGCGGCAGGGACAGCCCGTCCCCCAGATCCCCGAGCCCGCCGCGATCGCCGTCTGGGGACTGGTGGGCGCACTCGGGGCCGTGCTGGTGTGGGGACGGACTCGCCGCCGGTTCTCGTCAGCATCGTAAGCGGCCTCGAGCGTCCCCCTGCGCTAGCAGCGTGACCCCTCGCGGGAAACGTCCCGAGTTTCGCGGCGAAGCCCGCGAAAACGGAACTATCGCCTTCGGCCATGCCTCGGGCTTGTAACCCCGCGCCTCGTACGCGCATCTCTACCACACAGACGGAATGCAACCGTTCACGGGGACTATCCCCGGCGTGTGAACGGTTACCACGCAGTGGCGCGTACCCGAGCCTGTGCGGAGTTGTCGCCGATGAAAGATCTTGCCTTGGTGTTGGCCATCCTCGCCGGATGGATTGTGCTGAACCGCTGGGTCTTGCCGTGGTTCGGCGTACCCACCTGCATGGGCGGCTGTTGCCGGGCGCCGTACGGTTCGACGGCCGAGGACTCGGCCTCGACATGCGGCACCGTGCCGTCGCCGCTGCCGCCGGCAGGGACGCCCGAGCATCCGGGAACGTCGGCGGCAACAGGAGAAAACGAACCTCTAGATGCCAAGGGAAACCTCCCATGACCATCGAACGCGGTCTGCGATTGGTTGCCGGCGTGGTCGTTCTCGCGAGCGTCGCGCTGGCGGTGTTCATAAACCCCTATTGGCTGCTGTTGACGGCATTTGTCGGGCTGAACCTGCTCCAATCGGCCTTGACGAACTGGTGCCCCATGGTGTGGGTGTTGGCCCGGGCCGGGTTGGCGCCCTGTGTGGCCGTGCGCCCCAATCGTACCCAGGCGATCGATCCTTCTTGACTTCGCGCTCCCAGCGCTTGAGAATCGCGGCGGAAGCCCGGGAAGACTCCGGGGCGCCAGCCACGAGAAAAGCGAATTGGGAGGCGAAGCCATGACGACATGCTTTGCGCCGCTGGCGGCGCTGTGGTGTGCTTGCGCGGCGGCTGCGGACGATGGAGTCGCCGTGCTTTCGAAGCACCTGGCGCGGACGCCGGCCCTGGTGGTCGTGGTCTGCCGTGGGGACGACCGCGACGTGGCGGCCATCGCCTCGCTGGTCGACCAGACTCCCTGGACGCTCTTTTGCCAGGCCGACGCCTCGGTCGGCGTCGGCAAGCTCCGCGATTGGGCCCGGCAGAACGGGCACTTGGGCGCACGGGTCTGGGTGGTGGAGAGTTCGGGCCCGGCGCTCTGGCTGGCCGGCGAGATGGCCGACGCGCTGTGGGTGGCGCCGGGTGTCGATCGGCCGCCCCCCGAGCACGAATTGCTGCGCGTGCTGCGCCCCGGCGGCGTGTGCATCGCCTCGGGAAAAGCCACCGAAAAGCCCGCGCCCCCCGGCCTCGACGAGTGGCGCCACCCTTACCACGGGCCCGATAACAACGTCGTTTCGCAAGACCGCGCGGCGCGCTTGCCCGGCGAACTGCGGTTCCAGACGCGACCGGTCTTCGCGGCCATGCCGAACCAGACGCTGTTTGCCGGCGGGCGGATCTTCTTCTTCACCGGACACATCGCGTTTCACGAGCGCGAGGAGCCGTTGCTGAACACGCTCACGGTGCTCAACGCGTATAACGGCCTGCGCCTTTGGAGCCGTCCCCTCGATCCGAACTACGTGGTCCACGACGTGGCCAAACTGGCGACCGCCACCGAGGTGGTTTTCGCGCAGGGCAACACCCTCTGGATGCTCGACGCGGCGACCGGGCAGGAGCGGGGCCGGTTCACGGCCCCGGCCGAGGCCACGGCGGCCGGCGACACCGACTGGAAGTGGATCGCGCACGAGAACGGCCGACTTTGGGCCGCGTTGGGACCGCCCGACGCCCGCGTCGCCCCCCACCGGCAGAAACGGCAGATGGGCCACTGGCCCTGGGACGTGGCCGACCAGCAATACCGCGGCCTGATCGAGAACTTCGGCGCGGCCCGACGCCTGGCCGCCTATCAATACCCCGAGATGAAGCTGCTCTGGTGCGTTGCCGAGCCCGAACCGTTCGATGCCCGGACCGTCTGCCTCAGCGCCGGGCGCATCTTCCAGCTTGCGCCGCAGAGGTACATGGGCGCGCGGGATGCGGCGACCGGCAAGCCGCTGTGGCGCAGGACGGTCGAGGACTCCAAGGAACTTTTCGAGGCGATCGGCGGCGCCCTGAAGCGCCAAGGCTGGGGTCTGGGTTGGGCTACCTACGGTTGCGCCCGAGCCGCGCGCGACGTCGTGTGCATCGCGGGACCGCCGTTCAAGAAGACCGTCGCCGTCGGGTTCGACAAGGGCGACCTGCTTTGGACCTCGAACGTCGAATCGCCCCATGCATTCTTCCACGACGACGCCCTCTACCTGATGCCGCGCGTGGCCTCGCCCGCGGCCGCCTGCCGCAAGCTGGACCCGCGCACGGGCAGGCTCTTGGACGAGTTCCGCCTGGGCGTGATCGGTTCTTGCACGCGCCTGACGGCGACCCCAAACCAGTTCTTCTACCGGCCCGGCGGCGGCGAGGGCAGGACCGTCTATGCCGACTTCGGCGCGCGCCAACTGGCCGACTACGAGGGCATCGTGCGTCCCGGGTGTTTCGACGGGGTGGTGCCCGCCAACGGGCGGTTGTATTGGATGCCGCTGGCGTGCGATTGCTGGCAGGTCCACGGGACGTTTTCGATGGCTCCGCGCGCCCCGTTGACCAAGCCCGAGGTCCCCGCCGGATCGTCGGCCTGGTCTGCCGCCGCGCCGGCCGACGCGGG
>JANLFZ010000213.1:0-1844 GCA_024653385.1 Thermoguttaceae bacterium
CATTGAAGGGCCGCAACGGAGCCGGACCGCACCAAAGGTCCCAATTGAGGCCCTTCAATGGCGATCCAGAAAATCCCTGGGCCGGCGGCATTCATCCCCGCGGCTTTCGCCAATACCTGGATTACGCCAACGGCACGCTGGGCGATTGGGGCATCCACTGGATGGATCAGATCCTTTGGATCACCGGCCAGAAGTGGCCCAAGCGGGTCTTCTCCGTGGGCGGACGGCCGATCAAGGGACCGCCGGTCCTTACCAAGGAACAGCAAACCACCGATGCGCCCGACCACCAGATCGCCGTGTTCCAGTTCGACGGCTTCGACGTGAGCTGGGAACACCGCCAGTTCGCCGGCAACAACGCCGAGAAGGGCGAATCGGTGGGTTGCTATTTCTACGGCGAGAAAGGGACCTTCCACATGGGTTGGCAGAAGGGGTGGACCTTCTACCCCGTCGATTCCCGCCAGCCCGTGCTCCACGAAGATCCCCAGCTCCACAAGCCCGACGATCAGAACATCAAGGAACTCTGGGCCGACTTCCTCCAGGCGATCGAGACCGGCAAGCGGCCCGTGTGCGACATCGAGTTGGGGCACTACTCGACGAACGTGGCCCTTCTGGGCATGCTCAGCTACAAACTCGGCCGCTCCATCGAGTGGGATGGCGAGAAGGAGGAGTGCATCGGCGACCCCGAGGCGAACAAGCTGCTGCGCCGCGAGTACCGCGCCCCGTGGAAGTACCCGGAAGCCTAAACGGGTTGGGTAGTGGGCGTGAAACGCACCGTCCTGGTGGGCGGTACGTTTCACGCAGGCTACCGAGTCGCTGGTCGGCTGAAGTCTATTTGGTCAGACGCTTCAGTTCGGCTTCCAGCTCGACCGCCGTGATGTTCCGGTTGACCACGCGGCCCTCCTGATCGACGAGGATCATCGTGGGCAGCGTGAGGATCCCCATTTCGACCGCCGGCCGGCTTTCCAGACCGCCGGGTTCGAAGATCTGGGACCAGGGCAACGGGTTTTCCTTGAGGAAGGCCGCCATCGCCTCCTCGCTATTGTCGAGGTTCACGCCGATGACGGCGAAACTCCGGCCGTGCTTGCTCAAGAGTTCCTTGAGCGTCGCCATGTCGGCCTTGCACGGCTCGCACCAACTGGCCCAGTACTGGACAAGCACCACCTGACCCCGATACTTTGCCAGGTCGACCGTCGCGCCGGTCGGGCTCTTGCCTTGGAGCGCGAGCACTTTGCCGACCGATTCGAGCCGCGTCTTCGCCCCGGCTGCCTTCTGCGCGGCGGGCGAGTCGGAGAATCCGGTGACAATCTGCCCGTACCACCGTTTCGCTTCCTCCTCGCGGCCGGCGAACTCCTGGGCGATCGCCAGTTGCAGCATGGCCTCGGCCGCGTCGGGACCTTTCGGATAGTCGGCCACGTATTGCTCGAGCGTCTTGAGCCATTCGCTTTGAATCTTGGCGAAATCGGCTCCCTTGGCCTGCATGCTCAGGCCGTACTGGGCCGTCAGCTCGACGAAGCGCACATGCGCTGCCAAGTCGCGGTCTTGCTCGTTCCGCCGGACACGCTCGAACAGGGCCTCGAGTCGCTTGACGCCCTCGGGAAACGCCCCCGATTGGACCGCCGCCCCCAGCATGTCGGCCAATTGCCGAAGCCACATCGCCCGGTCCTCCGGCTTGGTCGCTTCGTCGGCGATCTTCTGGAGCAAGTCGGCACGCTGGGCATGGTAGCGGGCCTGCTCTTCCGGCGAGCCGGCCTGCGCCGCTGCGGTGTCGAGCTTTTGAAGGGCCGTCAGCACCTCCTGCATCTTCTCGCTGGGCACATCGGCCGCGACCTGCGGCCGATTGGTCG
>JANLFZ010000213.1:1854-5333 GCA_024653385.1 Thermoguttaceae bacterium
TTCCGCGTTGCGCCGACCAATCGGCCGCAACGCGGAAGAAGTACCCGGCATCGGCCTGCCGGGTATCGCCCTCGCCGGTCGCCTGGGGCACGTCGATCACCTTCCAGGCGTCGCCCACTCTGACCAGGGTGCCGATCTGCACCTGAACATGATCGCCGCCCGTCTGGGCAATCGCGACGACGTTCTCGTAGACCTGGATGTCCTTGGTCGATCCTTCGGTGCCGGCCGGCACGATGCCCGGCTGACTGCCGCTGAAGTGGACCCACCGAGTCTTCTCGGTGATGCCTTTGGCGCGGGCGGCCTCTTTGAATTTGATGCCCAACGTGGCGATCTTCTCGGCCAGGTCCTGGCTCTTGCCCGGCCCCAACCCAAGGCCCTTCAGATCGTCGGCGTTCAAGGCGACTCGGGCGAAGCGGGCGGCATCCTGGGTGGCTAGCGCCGCGATCACCTCGGCGGTGACCTCTTCGGCCGAGATGGAATGCCAGGCGTCGATCAACCCATCCTCGTCGCGGTCAACGGCCCACCGGCTTCCCGCCGTGTTGAACCAACGGTATTGATCGGCCTTGCCGTTGTAGTCGGCGTCGATATCGCGATACACCTCCAGCCCGTCCTTGAAGTAGCTCCACTGGTCCACTTTGTTGTCGCCATTAGTGTCCACAAACCGGCGCAAGGGCAACCCGGCAGGGTCCTCGACGACCCAACCCACGGCCCCCTCCGTCCGCCGAGCGATGACCTTGCACCGCGGCACGTCGGCATCGGCGGGCCGACTGTAGTCCACGTCGGGCTGGACGGGCGCAAGACGCAGGGCCTGTTCGGGCGACGGCACGTTGGCCGGCTGCGATTCCCTCGAACCTTCCGTAGCTCGGGCGGTACCGGCTGCTTGGGGCGCTGGCGAGGTCCCCGAGTCCGCACGTGCCCCGGTCGTGCCGGGCGATGTGCGCGGCTTGGCCGCGGGATTCATCGGCCGGGCCTGCACCTCGGGCGAAAGCTGCCGCGGCGCTCCATAGGCCCCGTAGGCCGTCCCGGCACCCTGGCCCGCGCTCTTGGCAGGTGGTGCCGCCACACGTCCTGGAGCATTGTAGGGGTTGGTCCCCCGCGAATAGGGCTCTGCGGCTTGCAACACCGAGGCAATGGCTCCCAACGCGAGCACCTGCCAGCCAATGGCCTTTCCGAACAGCTTCCTCACGTTGTGCGCTCCTTTCCAACGCTTCCGCACACGGCTTGCCGTTGCGGCCACGAGAATCCGATGAGTGGTCTCTTCATTTTTCGGCCCACACCGTAGTCGAACATGATCGGATTGCGTCGATTTTGAGGAATAGATAGGTTCTGTGGGCACGCGGTTTCGCTAGTATGGGTGGATCGGTCCTGCACCCATGGGTGACCCTCTTGGAGACGCGAACCGGTTGGCGTACAATGCGGTCATTCTTGGGATGCCCAGTGGCCTTGCGCCTCGGATGGCGGTATGCTAAGAGAGGCACAGGCGGGCAGAACAGCTTGGGTGCATAGCTCAGTTGGTTAGAGCGTCGCCCTGATAAGGCGGAGGTCCTTGGTTCGAATCCAAGTGCACCCACTCGTGCCATCTGGTCCCTTGGCAGTGCATGACCGTTGGGTATGGGTCGACTCGTTACACCCCCCATACGGTAGTATTTGGCTTATCCTGCCGGGGCGGTAGCTCAACTGGGAGAGCACCAGCTTTGCAAGCTGGGGGTTGGCGGTTCGAGCCCGCTCCGCTCCACTTCACAAGACCCGGTGACAGCAGTTGTCATCGGGTCGTTTTTGTTGGTTATGCCACGGGTGTGAGTCAAGGGCGTAAAGTCTGGTGGCAAGTCGGATCAAAGGGGGATGGGCGTTGCCTTGCCGATTACTCGAACATCCCATGGAGAAACCAGCGGCCGTTGCGCCGGCAGCGGAAGAGCCAGAACCGGCGGCCGGTGGTGGTTTCGACGCGGTAATAGTCGCGGGCGATCATCGGTCCACGCCACCAGCCGGTCTCGATTCGTTCTGGTCCCCAGAGGTGCGCGACGCGGTGCTCTTCGCCTTTCCACCGGAAACGAATCGGCGGCCCGTCAGGCAGTAGTGCCACCGACGCCACGGGGATTGGAGAAATCAGGCGCAGGGGGCGGGGCAGCAGTTTCTTTTCGTCGTCGCGGCGAAGATGGAAAGAAGGCGATTTCGCCCTCATCGCCTGCCCCTCTCCCGCAGCCGGGTCGCGTCTGCCGGGCGGAACCGTGACGCTGGCCGCCCTCACCCCCGGCCCCTCTCCCGCAGCCGGGTCGCGTCTGCCGGGCGGGACCGTGACGCTGGCCGCCCTCACCCCCGGCCCCTCTCCCGCAAGCGGGAGAGGGGCGATGTTGGAGACTGGGCGTCGTTCCGTTGCCTTGACCAGCGGCTCGTAGCAGTACGCCAATTCGGGCTGGGCCTCGGCAACCAGTCGGGCGCGGAGGACCGAGCCGTATCCCAGCCGGTTGCTGAGCCGGTCGATCAAAGCGGCCAGCAAGCGTGGGTGCTGCCGCGCGGGTCCTTCCGGGAAAAGGGTTCCCTGGCGGCGATGGAATGGGGCTGTCTCGGCCACCGCCACGGAGGCGCCCAGCACTGGCGAGGGAAGCGACACCCGCTCCAATCGCACCCGCACCAAGTCGAGCAAGTGCCGCGCCGAGACCGTGGCCTCGAACAACCCCACGGAAAACTCAATGGCCTGGTCCTGCTGGCATTCCAGACGGCACTGAACGCGCATGGCCCCGCGCCCGGCGCGGATCAGCATCTCGGCCACATGCTCGAGAAGCTGCTTGAAAACTGCCTCGATCGTCTCGCGGTGGGTGGTCGGGTATTCGAGCGATTGTTTGGCCGCCAGCTTGGGCGGCGCTTGCCCGACGGGAACCGGCTCGGCCAGCCGGCCTATCGCCTGGTCCCAGCGCCGCACGAGTTCCGGTCCGAAGCGTGCCGCCAGTTCCGCGCGGGGTAGCGGCTCCAACTGGCCGACCCGGTAAAGTCCCAAGGAGTGCAACAACGCCACGATCCGATCGGGCAGGCGCAAGGACTCGACAGGGAGGGGACGCAGGGCAACCAGCGTGGCACCGGGAGGGACGAGCACGGGCTCTGTTCGGCAAGGGGATGGGCCCTTGGAATCGACTTGGGACGTGCCTGGCCGGCGGAGATGGTTGGCTTCTGTGGCCGACTCCACCATGCCGAAGTGCGCCACGGCCCAGGCCGTGCCGAGGGTGTCGGCGATCGCGACCCGGACGACAAACCCCCGTTGGACCAAGCAGCGCTGGACCTCGTGGGCCAGGGCTGCTTCGCCGCCGAACAGGTGTTCCAAGCCGGTGATGTCGAGGAAGAGGCTTTCCGGCGCAGGCCCCTCCTCCACGCCCACGATGGGACTGAACTGAAGACATTCCTGCGCCAGGGCCTCCAGCGATTGGCGATCGGCCGTCGGCGGTTCATTTGGGGGCGCGTTGCGGCCTGGTGTTTTGCGAACGAGT
>JANLFZ010000213.1:5366-10156 GCA_024653385.1 Thermoguttaceae bacterium
CGGCGACGAGCCGCTGGATGGGCCATTCGGGGAGCCAGATGCACAGCGCGCGCTTCATCGTCGATCTCCACCTCGATACACTCGCCCCGGGCGCCGCCGCGGACGCGCAGTACCTCGATCTTCAGGCGGCGCCGGGCGCTGGGAACCGGAATCGGCACGGGCTCGATCGCCAACCGCACTTCGGCCCAGGAGGGTTCGCGCCGTGCGGTATCCGGCCGGAGCAACAGGCCCAATCCGCCTCCTTGCTCGACGGCCAGTTGCAGCCGGCGGAAGGTCCGACCGTCAAGCCTTTCGATCTTCGCCAGCACGGCCGCCACGCCCGCACAGCGGAGCGACTGGTCAAGTGCCCAGAGGTGGTCGGTGGGGTTGGCGGGCTGGACGACGATCAGCAGTTCGGGCGGGATGCCCAGGCGCAGCGATGCGGGGGGGTAGAAATCCCGTGCCGGATCGAGGACGACCACGGCCCCGCCTTCCCGGCAGGCTTCCCGAGCGGCCAAAAACACGAGGGTTTCACGTCCGGTCCCCTCGCCTTGGGACAGCCACTCCACCAGGGTTCCCCGGCGAAAACCGCCCCTGGGCAAGAGATGATCCAACCCTTGGCAGCCACTCGAAACGATCCCCGCGCCGGAAGGAAACCTGGCGGTCTCCAGCCGGGCGATCTCGTCCCGAAGATTTTGGAGGAACTGCTCGGTGGGGGATTGGATTGCCGTCGCTTTGGGTGGATCGTGGGTCCCCGGAAACATGCCAGCACTCCTGGTCCCGGGATAGTGTACATTTGTATCTTACTCCTGTCAACCGGGAATCGGCACGGATTACCCCCCGTTTTTGGGCAGGGCCAGCATGACAGGGCCGGCTCCTTCAAGTACAATGCAACGTGGATCGAGGGGGTATGACTTGGGAACTCAAACGGCACGACAGCGACTTCAACCTACCCACGATAGGGCATCCGCCATGACACATTGGGCGTCAGCTTGGGGAAGGGTTGGACCACGACGGGCTGGGATTTCAGCACGCGGGGTGGTCACCGCGCTGGCGATGTTGCTCGTCGTGCCGGCCATCGCCTGGTCGATCTTGCCGGGGCTCCCGGGCTCTTCGGACGACGCCGGGCCCATGATGTGCCGTGTCGAGCGGGGCGATTATCTCCACGAGATCACCGAGCGAGGCAACGTCGAAAGCGCCAGCAACATCGAAGTCCGCTGCGAGGTGCAGTCGCTCGGCTCGGCAGGGACGCGCATCTTGTGGATCATTCCCGAGGGCACCTACGTCAAGAAAGGCCAAGAGATCGTCCGCCTCGACTCCTCGGCCCTGGAGAACGACCGGACCAAGCAGCAGATCGTGCGATCCAACAGCGAGGCGGCCGCCATCCAGGCCCGCAGCGAGTACACGACCGCCGAAATCGCCAAGAAGGAGTACCTCGAAGGCAAGTTCCGCCAGGAGCAAGAGACGCTCGAGAGCGAAGTCTTCATTGCCGAGGAGAACTACCGTCGTGCCGAGGAAATCCTCCGCTTCAGCGAGAAACTCGCGGCCAAGGGCTACTTGACCCCCCTCCAGTTGGAGGCCGACAAGTTCAGCAAGGAGCAGTACGAACGGGCCCGGGCGGCGGCCCAGACCAAGCTCCGGGTACTCCGCGAGTACACCCTGAAGAAGATGGAACTTCAGCTCCAGGCTGACATCGACACCGCCAAGGCCAAGCTCGACGCGGCCGAACATACCCTGAAGTTGGACGATGACCGTCTGAAGCTGATCGAAGACCAGATCAAGAAGTGTACCATTGTCGCTCCGGACGACGGCCAGGTGGTGTATGCCAGCCAAACCGAACGCTGGGGGGGCCAGGAGACGATCATCGAAGAAGGGGCCACGGTGCGCGAGCGCCAGGTGATCGTGCGCCTGCCCGATCCCAAGCGGATGCAGGTGAAGGCCAAGATCAACGAGTCGAAGATCGCGCTGGTGGCCGAAGGTCAACCGGCCGCGATCCGCGTGCAGGCCTACCCCGATCTGGAACTGCGGGGAAGCGTCCAGAAGGTCAACGAGTATCCCGCGCCGGGCGCGTGGTACGCGGCGAACATCAAGGAGTACGACGCGATCGTGAAGATTCACGATTCGCCCGTCGCGCTCCGCCCGGGCTTGACGGCCGAGGTGAAGATCCGCGTGGCATACCAGACCAATGTGCTGTTGGTTCCGGTTCAGGCGGTCTTCGAGCACGGCGGCCGGCATTACAGCGTGGTTCGCAGCGGCAAGGGGTGGGAGGCCCGGCCGGTCGAGATCGGTCCCACGAACGAGAAGGTGGTGATCATCCGCGGGGGGTTGGAAGAAGGCGAGATGGTGGCGCTCAACGCGGCCGCATTCCGCGACGAGGTCGATCTGCCCGAACTGCCCGCCACGACCGCCGGCCCGGTGCCCGAGGGCGGCCAGGCGCAGCCCGGCGGGCCGGCGCCGTCCGGCAGTTCGCCGGCGGCCGAGGCCCCTTCGCCGGGGCGCGCTGCTTCGTCTCAGGCCGGTCCCAAGCAGGCCGGGCCCGATCTTCCGGCGAAAAAGGCGTCGCCGGACAAGGGAAAAACCCGGCCGCGCAAGCGGGGGGGCGGCGAGTCGGCCGACGGTCCCGGGGCCCGTTCGTGAGTCCGTCTCCATGCGTCTGGCAGCCAGCATCCGCAACGTCACCAAGGACTACCGGTTGGACGGCGAAACCGTCCATGCCCTGCGCGGCGTCAGCTTCGACGTGCCCGAGGGAGATTACGTGGCCATCATGGGCGCGTCGGGCTCGGGCAAGAGCACGCTCTTGAATCTCCTGGGATGCCTCGACCGGCCCACCAGCGGCGAGATCATCCTCGGCCAAGACAACGTCGCCGAACTGGACGACGACATGCTCTCGCGCATCCGCGCCTCGCGCATCGGGTTCATCTTCCAGTCCTACAACCTCATCCCGCAGTTGACGGTCCTTGAGAACATCGAGGTCCCGCTGTACTACCAGGGCCGGCTCGGCGCGAAGGAGCGCCAGCGGTGCCGCGAGTTGGCCGAGATGGTGGGCTTGGGCAACCGCCTGCGGCATCGGCCCACGCAATTGTCCGGTGGCCAACAGCAGCGGGTGGCCATCGCCCGGAGCCTGATCAACGACCCCTACTTCCTTCTTGCCGACGAGCCGACCGGCAACCTCGATTCCGTCACGACCGACGAGATTCTCGAGCTGCTCCAGTCGCTCAATGACGCAGGCAAGACCATCATCATGGTGACCCACGAGCCGGACGTGGGCAACCGCACGAAACGCATCGTCCGCCTGCTGGATGGGAAGGTCCAGTCGGACCGGCGCATCAGGAATGACGAAGGTCGAAACTCAAATGACGAAGGAATGACGAATGCCGGAATTCGAATGACGAAGGAATGACGGATGCCGAAATTCGAATGACAGAGGACGGTTTTCGCAGGCGTTCCGGTGCAGCCGGCCCGGGCCTTCGACATTCGTCATTCGATTTTCGTCATTCTGATTTCGGCCTTCGTCCTTCCACCGATCCCGCCCTCGAATCCCCAGCCCGCCCAACTCGTCCGCCTCCATGCTTTGGCTCCGCACTTGGCAACTCGGCATCAAGAGTCTCACGCTGCACCCGCTGCGCTCGCTGTTGACGATGCTGGGCATCTTTATCGGCGTGGCCAGCGTGATCTGGCTGTTGGCGATCGGCGAGGGGATCAGCCGCAAGGCGCAGGAGCAGATCGAGGGGTTGGGCGCCGACAACATCATTGTCCGCTCGATCAAACCCCCCAGCGATATCGCCGAGCGCACGCGGGGCATCTTGCCTTATGGCATCACATGGGAGGACTATGACCGGCTGACCTCAACGGTGCCCACGGTCCGCCGGGCGTTGCCGATTCGGGAGATCCGCCGGCGCTTGATCCACAAGGACCAGACGGTCGACGGGCGCATGGTCGGCTGCACTCCGGAGTACGCCGACGTGACCCGGTTGGTGGTGCAGCGTGGGCGGTTCATCGAGGACACGGATCTGCGCGACAAGCTGAACGTCTGCGTGCTGGCCGCCACGGTGGCCGAGAAGCTCTTCCTCATCGAGGATCCGCTGAACAAGACGGTGGTGCTCGAGGACACTCCCTACGTGGTCGTGGGGGTCATGGAGCCGCGCATGCCCACCGCGGGGATCGGCGGCTCGCTGGCCGCCCAGGATTTCAGCGGCGACGCCTATGTCCCCATTACGACGGTCCAGAGCCGCGTGGGCGACTTCGTGGTGACGCGGCGGGCGGGATCGTTCGAGCGGGAGCAGGTCGAGCTGACCCAGGTGACGCTCCGCATCGACAAGGTCGCCCACGTGCTGGAGACGGCGGAACTGGTCAAGGCAACCCTCGCCCCGCACCACCCCAACGGGGATTACGGCGTGACCGTGCCCCTCGAGTTGCTCGAACAGGCGAAGACCACCCGGCTGATGTTCATCATCTTCATGGGCCTGATCGCGGCGATTTCGCTGGTGGTGGGCGGGATCGGCATCATGAACATCATGTTGGCGACCGTCACCGAGCGGACCCGGGAGATCGGCATTCGCCGTGCCCTGGGCGCCAGGCGCCGCGACATCGTGCGGCAGTTTCTCGTCGAGACGGTGGTTCTGTCGACCGTCGGCGGGCTGACCGGCGTGGCGGCCGGGCTGACGTGCCGGCCGGTGACCAAGGCCATCCGCTGGGGCATTGAACAGGCCCTGCCCGAGATCGAGAACGAAGCCAATCTCATCCTCGACCGGTTGAGCAACGGCACGATGTCGGTGAGCATCGAGACGCTGCGCGAATACAAAGACCGCAAC
>JANLFZ010000214.1 GCA_024653385.1 Thermoguttaceae bacterium
CTCATCAGTCCTTCCAGCTCTTCGTGGACTTGTTCGTCGCTGAACAGGTGCTGTTTGGCGGCCCCCGAGGGGCACGCGGCCACGCAGGTGCCGCACCCTTTGCAGAGCGCCTGGTCGATGACGGCGATCTTGCGCTGGGGGTCGTGGACGATCGCCTTGTAGGGGCACAGGGTAATGCAGGTCTTGCAGCCGGAGCACATCTTCTCGTCGACCCAGGCCGTGTTCGGTTCCAGCTCGATGCGGCCGGCGTCGATCAGGGCGAGGGCCTTGCCGGCCGCGGCGTCGGCCTGGGCCACCGTGTCGGGGATGTCTTTGGGGCCCTGGCACGCGCCGGCCAGGAAGACGCCGTCGCTGGCCGTGTTGACCGGCGCGAGTTTGGGGTGTTTCTCCAGGAAGAACCCCTCGCCCGAGCACGAGATGCCGAACGTGCGCCGCACGTCGGCCGAGTCGGCCTGGGGCTCCAAGGCCACGGCGAGGATGACCATATCGACGGGGATCTTGCGGATCGTGCCCAGCAGGGTGTCGTCGACGTGCATCACGAGGCCGCCGCCGGAGCCGTTGCCGTCGGCGGGCACGATGTCGGCCACCTTGCCGCGGATGAATCGCACTCCCTCGTCCTGCACGCGGTTGTAGAACTCCTCGAATCCCTTGCCCGGCGTGCGCACGTCGATGTAGCAGTTGAACACCTCGGCCTCGGTCTTTTCGCGCACGAGGTGGGCGAGTTTCAGGGCGTACATGCAGCAGACGCGCGAGCAATAGGCGTGGTAGTTCGCGTCGCGGCTGCCGACGCAATGGACGATTCCGACGCGCTTGGGGGTCGAGCCGTCGCGCAGGACCAGCCTGCCTGAGGTGGGCCCGCCCGCGTTCAACAGCCGCTCGACCTCGAGGCTCGTGTACACGTTGGGGTGTTTGCCGTATCCGTAGTAGGGGATGACCGATGGATCGAACGCCTTGAAGCCGGTGGCCACGACGATCGCGCCGACTTCGTACTCTTCGACTATCTCCTCCTGATCGAAGCGGATGGCGTTCCGCTCGCCGCAGGCCTCGACACACCCTTGCTTGCACTTGCCCCGGGCGAGTTGGAGGCAGACCTCGGGGTCGATCACCGGCACCGGGGGCACGGCTTGGGGGAACGGGATCCACACGGGCTTGCGCGTGCCGAGGCCCTGGTCGAAGGGGTTCGGGAATTTGGCCCGGGTGAACACGCAGCCGTCGAGGCACATCATGCAGCCGACGCACAATTTCTCGTCGATGTACCGTGGGCGCCGGCGCACCTTGACGCGGTAGTTTCCGACCGACCCCTCGACCGATTCGACGGTCGAGTAGGTCAGCAGCTTGATGTTGGGGTGCAGGCGGACTGCGGTCATTTTGGGGGTCAGGATGCAGGCGGCGCAGTCCAAGGTGGGGAAGGTCTTGTCGAACATGGCCATATGGCCGCCGATCGACGGCTCGCGTTCGACGAGGATGACCTGCTTGCCCGCGTCGGCCAAAGTGAGCGCGGCCTCGATGCCGGCAATACCGCCGCCGACGACCAGGGTGCGGGGGACGATCCGCACGAACTGGCGCTGGAGGGGTTCATGCCCGGCGACACGGCGGACCGCCGCGGCGAGGTGGGCCTTGGCCTTCCTCAGGGCCGCGGCCTTGTCTTCGGTGACCCACGAGACCTGCTCGCGGATGTTGGCCATCTGCACGAGGAAGCGGTTGAGGCCCGCGTCCTCGGCCGCCCGGCGAAAGGTGGGCTCGTGCAGATTGGGCGAGCAGGCGGCGACGACGATCCGGTTGAGATTGAACTCGTGGATGTCGCGCTTGACCAGTTCCTGCCCGGGGTCGGAACACATGTACTTGTAGTGGCGCGCGAGGGCCACGTGGGGCAGGCCCTCGGCGAACCTGGCCAGGTCTTCGACGTCGACCACGCTGGCGATATTGCTGCCGCAGTGGCAGATGTAGACCCCGATGCGTAGCGATTCATCCCGTGCGATCATGGCTGGTTTCCACGAGGGTGGAAGGTTCCGACGAAGTGGCAATGGCCTCGTTGACGAGTTCGGCGAGGTCGGCGACGCGCAGGCGCGCTTCGGCGCCGACGGTCTTCACGGCGTCCTGGAACATGACGAGGTCCTTGGGGCAGGCGACGACCAGGCACTCGACGCCGGGTAGGCGCAGCGCTTCGCGCACGCGGTTTTCGGCGGGGCGCTCGTCGATGCCGGGCGTGTCCTTCATCCAGATCCGCCCGCCGCCCGCGCCGCAGCAGAAGCTGTCCGGTCCGTGGCGCGGCATCTCGACCAGTTCGACGCCGAGGGCCCGCAACACTCGGCGCGGGGCTTCGTACACGCCATTGAATCGCCCCAAGTAGCAGGGATCGTGGTAGGTGATGGTGCGATCCACCGGCCGCGCGAGCGGGAGTTTGCCTTGACGCAGCAACTCGTCGAGCAACTCGGCGTAGTGGAGGACCGGTTTGCCGGCCAAAGGGTCGTCGCCGTTGGGCGGGTCGCCGACCGAAGGGTATTCGTTCTTGAGCGTGTTGTACGTGTGGGGGTCGGAAGTCAGCAGCTTGCGGAAGCGGGCGTTGGCCAGTTCCTTCAGGTTCTTCTCGCGGAGCATCGAGAACAGGCCCTCTTCCCCCGTGCGGCGCACATCGTTGCCCGCGTTCTGCTCCTTCTCGAACAACACGCCGACGTCGACTCCGGCCGCGTGGAGCACCTTGGCCAAGGCGCGGGTGACCTCCTGGGCCCGCTGGTCGTACGAGGCGTAGTCGCCCACGAACCAGAGGTACTCGACCTCTTCCTTGCGAGCGTCCTTGAGCTTGAAGTCCAAGGGCTTGGTCCAGTCGGCGCGTTTGCGCGGCGATTGGCCGAACGAGTTGCCGTAGCGCTGGAGGTTCATGAGGGCTTCCTGGAGGCCCTCGTCGACCTGCCCCTGGTCCACCAGGCGCCGGCGCAGATCGACGACCAGTCGCGGGTGCTGGATCTGCACGGGGCAAACCTCCTCGCACGCGCGGCAGGTGCAGCATGCCCAAAGTTGCTCCGGCCGAACCACCTCGCCGTGAAGGCTGCGCGTCTGGCCGTTGGCCCGGACCGGCGTGCGCAGCAACTCCGCGCCGATCGCCTGAACGAGATCGCGCGGCGAAAGCGGAAAGCCGATGTTATGCCCCGGACAAGCCTCCTGGCACTTGCCGCACCAGGTGCAGGCGTCGAGTTGCACGAGTTGGCGCCAAGCCAGGTCGCGCACCGTATCGACGCCCGACTCGGCCACGACCGGCAAGCGGCCGGCCGGCGCGGGGTTTCGCAGCAGCATGTTGGCCGGCGACGAGATCAGGTGGAACGCCTTGGTCAGCGGGACCGCGACGATCAGCCCGAACGCCAACAGCGCATGCAGCCACCAGGTGACCTGATGCAGGGCCCGGATCGAGCCGACGGAAAGCGGGTGGAAGACCTTGGCCAGGGCGAAGCCCACGGGGGCCCAGGCGGCGGCGGGAAAGACGGGTTCGCCCCGGGCGATGCGGTCCAACTCGGCCTCTTGACGCTCGGCCCCCATGCGAAGCCGCTCGCGGAGCCCCATCCGCTCCAAGGACGCTCGCCTGGCCTCGGGTCCGCGCGTGGCGGCCACCGCGGCCTGCGACTCGATGTGGAAGCCTTCGGCAAGGCGCAATCCCTCGGCGACAAAGCCGGTGACGGCGATCAAGAACAGGACGGCCAGGAACGGGAAGCCGTCCCACAGGCTGATGCCCGCGCGCGTGGCCTCGAGGCGTTTCGGACGCACGACGTAGCGTCGGTAGGCCGCCATTCCCACGCCGACGATCAGGGCGATCCCGAACACATCCAAGGCCAGCTCGAAGAACCGATAGAAGCCGCCGCGGAGCACCTGGGCGTCGAACACGAGGTGGGCGACGTCCTGGTCGATGGTCGCCAGCGCGGTCCCCAGAAACAGCACGACCATCCCCCAGAAGATCGCCTGGTGCATGACGATCGAGAACCCGTCACCAGCCAGTCGCGACTGGAAGAGGATCGTCTTGACCAGTTCGGCCAGGCGCAGTGGGGCCAGGGCACGAAGCAACTGGCCGCCTGGGGCGAGGGTGCCCGGCTCGGCCTGCCCGATCGACCACTTGCGCACGCGCCAGACCACCCCCGCGAAGAACGCGATGAGCACCAGGGGGATCATCGCGTACAGGGCGATCTCCGCCCAATGCGGGACGTTCCACATGATGGGTCGAGCATAGTCCATCGGAGGCTACCCTTTCCTGGCTTGGACGGCCTCGACCAGCGCGGGGAGCAGTTCCAAGGCGTCGATCTGCGCGCCGTAGTGGGCCACGTCGAAGATGGGGGCGCGCGGATCGGTGTTGACGGCAATGATCAGGTCCGAGGCCTTCATGCCTTCCTGGTGTTCGGGGGCCCCGCTGATGCCGAATGCCAGGTAGAGCTTGGGCTTGACGGTCATGCCCGACTTGCCCACCTGGCGGGTCGGCGGCAGCCAGCCCTGGTCGACCACGGGCCGCGAGGCGCAGACCGCGCCTCCCAGGGTCCGCGCCAGTTCCTCGGCCAGCTCGAGGTTGTCCTTCTGCTGGATGCCGCGCCCGACGGCCACGAGGATGTCTTGCTGGGTGATATCGACATCGCCCGCCTCCGGGAGGATGAACTCCTCGAACCGAACGGGACCGGCCTCGAGCGGGACCGGAGAGGTTCGGCGCTCGACCACGGCCTTGCCGGATTCGGTGGCGGGGCGGAAGCTGCCGGGAAGCACCATGAGCACGGCCGGCGATTGGGCCACGCGGGCCTCGGCCATCATCTTGCCGCCGCAGAACGACGCCGTCACCCCCAGCGCGCCGCCCTCGACCCGAATCTCCTTGCACCCGGTCACCAAGGGCGCGTCGAGGCGGGCGGCGAGCATCGGGGCCAGGTCCCAGCCGATCGACGTGGCGCCGATCAGCACAGCCCGAGGCCGCTCGGCCGCGACCACCGCCTCGAGCGCCGCCAGGTAGGGTCCGGGCGCATAGGCGGCCAGGCGCGGGTCGTCGACCAGCACGATCCGGTCGGCGGCGCCCAACGCCGGGGCGAAACGGGACCCGTCCGGCGCAAGCGCCACCACGACCGCCTCGCCGCCGGTGGCCGCGGCCATCGACCGGGCCGCCGTCAAGAGTTCGTGCGTGATGTCGGCCAGGGCCTCGCGCTGGATCTCGGCAAGCACGAGAACGTCGCTAGCGCTCATTTCAGCAGTCCTTTCTCGGCAAGAATCTCGGCGATGCGGGCGGCAAGTTCGCTTTCGGTGCCGGAGAGCATCTCGGCGCGGGCTCCCGAGGGAGGCGGATAGAGCCGGCACACCTCGACCCGCGACGCCGGTGGCGGCGCGGCGCCGGCCACCTCGTCGAACTTCGCCGTCTTCATCGCGGCGCGGATGCGGCTGACGGGCACGTAGCGCGGCGGCTGCTCGGCCCCCAGAATGCCCAGCACGGCCGGCAGCCGGACGCTCAATCGGGCCATCACCGCGCCGGGAAACTCCTTGCACACGGACACCGCGCCGGGCTCCGGCCCGCGCTTCACCCCGCGAATCACCCCCACGTACGGCATCCCGAGGCGCGCGGCCAACAGCGGCGGCACCACCCCGTCCAGCTCGTCGTGGGCCTGGATGCCCACCAGCACCAACTCGGGACCGAGCGGCTGGATGGCCTGGGCGTACGCGGCGGCCGAAGCGGCGGGCGAGGGTGGCGTGTCGTCGGCTCGGGCGATCTTCACGATGCGGTCGGCCCCCTTGGCCGCCGCGGTGTAGAGCGTGTTGTCGACCTCGCCATAGTCCAGGGCCACGACCGTGACCGTCCCCCCGCCCGACTCCTTCAGCAACAGCGCCTGCTCCAACGCGTGATCGTCGGTCTCGTTGACCACGAACGACGCGGTTTCGTAATCCAGGGCCGTTCCCGAGGCGGACACTTCCAACGGTTCGATCAGGTCGGGAACCTGGCGGACCACGACCACGAGGTTCATGACGCGCTCCTTTCCCCAAGGTCCATCGATTCAGCCAGCAACTCGACGACGTCGCGAACCGCCAAGCGTCCCTCGAGGCCGGCGACCTTCGCGGCATCTTCGAAGCGGGAGAGTTCATAGGGGCACGACACGGCCAGCACGCCGGCGCCGGTCTGGGCAGCCTGGGCGATGCGCAGGTCGGACAGGCGGCGGCCGCCGTGGGCGACGATGTGGGCGTCGAGCCACATGCCGCCCCCGCCCCCGCCGCAACACAGGGCGTTCTCGCGGCTGCGGGCCATCTCGACGAGCTTCAAGCCGGGAATCAGGCCCAAGAGCGACCGCGGCGGGTCGTAGCAGCCCGCCCGACGGCCCACGCAGCAATTGTCGTGGTACGTGACCGTGGCCTCGATCGGCTTGACCACCAGCGGCCTGAGCTTGTCCAAGCGCTCGGCAAGGAACATCGTCGCGTGTTGCACCGGGTACCAGGCCCCGAAACGCGGATAGAAGTTCTGAAGCGCCCGGAACGCATGGGGATCGAGGGTCACGATCTTGTCGAAATCGAGCCTGTCGAGGAGCTTGCGGTTCTCTTCGACGAGGGTCTCGAAGAGCCCCTCTTCGCCGAACATGCGGTCGCACTCGCCGACGGCCTTTTCCTTGGCCCCGAGCACGCCCCAGGTCACGCCCAGTTCGGTCAGGATCCGCGCGAAGGCCCTGGTGACGGCCTGGTTGCGCGGGTAGTACGAGGGGTAGCAGCCGACCAACCAGAGCACCTCGACCGGCCGGGGCTCCTTCGAGAGGTCCAGCACCCGCACGTCGAGATCCTTGGCCCAGTCGAGGCGCTGGCGCGGCGACTTGCCCAGGACGTTGCCGTACTTGAACACGTTCTGGAACGTCTCTTGAAGTTCGGCCGGCGGCTGAAAGCCCCGCTGCATGGCCTGATCGCGAAGGGCGGGCCAGAGGCGGTCGGCCAGTTCGATGTCGCGCGGGCAGCGGAGCGAACAGGTGTAACAGCCGACGCACATCCAGATCGCGGGGCTGGCAAGGACCTGGTCGAGATGGTCGGCGCCGGCCTGAAGGATGAGCTTGCGCGGCGGGAACTCCATCACGTCGCCCAGGGGGCAACTGGCCGCACACAGGCCGCACTGCATGCACCCCTGCGGGGACTTGCCGTCGCCGGTTTTCCCCAGTTGTTCGAGCAATTCCACGCCATCGAGGTCCTGCGTTTGAGTCATCGCTTCCTCCCACGTGGGTTACGAGGGGGCCGGTTGCTTCGTCACCGCGATAAAGCAACGAGCGCGCCGTTTGCGCCGAGAAGTGCCCGGAACAGTCGCAACGCTTGACCAATCAAGCACTTCGATCCTGAGATCGGACCGGCCGCGAGCAGGTGTCCCGGGGGCCTCGCGGAATTCCGTCGCGGAACGCGCGGAAGCCCGCTGGTACGCAACCCTTGTTCGACGCCACCCGGCCGGGTAGTATGAACCGGAGAAGCGGGCAGACAGCTTGTGGAGGGCGCGGAAATGCGGTGCGCGCGAAGAACCCCGCTCGACGTGACGATGCCCTGCGCCGCGTGGCTCGGCGCGCTGGGCATCTCGGGCGTTGGTTCTATTGTGGGCTTGGTGGGCTTCGCGATCGTCTGCCTCGTCTTGGGCATTGTCTATTGCCTCTTGCGCGAGAACGTCGTCGAGGCCGGATCGACTGATGCGTCAAGTCCGCAAACCATCGCGTCGTTCACCAACGAGGTGGACGCCGCCGTCGTGGTGGGCGCTCTGGAGGACGCGGGAATCCACGCCATGGCGGTGGGCGGGTACACCAGCGGGTTCCGGGCCGAAGCGCCCGGCGAGGTCCGCGTGGTCGTCGCCCTGGGCGACGTGGGCCGCGCGCGAGACGTGATGCGCGAGATGCGTTTGGGCCGTGAAGGGCCTGAGGGGACGCAAGCCGAGGCGGATACGCCGTAGGGAGCCGCGTAACCCTTCGGCGTGCCCGAAGGGGACAGTCCCATGTTCGCGCTCCTTCGCCGCGAGAATGGGCACAGTCCCCGGGGAACGGCTACCCAGTCGCGCGCGGCCGTCAGATCAGCCCGTGCTTGATCAGCTTGTCGCGGAACGTCGAGGGCTTCATACCCAGTGCGGCCGCGGCGGCGGTCTTATTGCCGCCGGCGGCCTCGAGGGCGTTTTGGAGCAGCTCGCGCTCGGTTCGGTCGATGGTGGCCTGGAAGGGTCCCGGCGGTAGCGGTTCCTTCCTTGCCGCTTCTTCGAGTTCCGGGCGCAGGAGTTCGGCGGTGATCGTCCCCGCGCCGAGCAGGTAGGCGCGCTGGAGCACGTGGAGCAACTCGCGGACGTTTCCGGGCCAATCGTGTCGGCGGAGGAGTTCGGCGGCGGCGGGCTCGAGACGCGCCGGCTGCCTGCCCGCGATGCGGCGCAGCAGGTGCTCGGCGACGACCGGGATATCGTCGCGGCGTTCGCGCAAGGGCGGGATGTTCACGCGCAACACGTCGAGCCGGTAGTAGAGATCCTGGCGGAACGTGCCCGCGGCGATCTTCTGGAGCAGGTTGCGTTTGGTCGAAGCGATGATGCGCACATCGGCGCGCAACGGCGTGGCGCCGCCGACGCGCTCGAACACCTTCTCTTCGATCGCGCGGAGCAGCTTGGCCTGGTGTTCGAGGGGGATGTCGTCGACGTCGTCGAGGTACAGGGTGCCGCCCTTGGCGAGTTCGAAGCGGCCCAGCCGGCGCTGCTCGGCGCCGGTGAACGACCCCTTCTCGTGGCCGTACAGTTCGCTTTCGATGAGCTGGCTGGGGAAGAGGGTGCAGCCGACCTTGACGAAGGGGGCATTGCGCCGGGGCGAGTTCCGGTGGATCGTCGAGGCGACGAGGTCCTTGCCGCAGCCCGTCTCGCCGCACAAGAGCACATTGGCGTCGGAGCGGGAACAGATCTCGATCATGCGGCGGACGCGGCGGATGGCCGACGACTGGCCGACGACCACCTGGTCGATGTGCCCCGGGCCCGCCTCGATCCCATCCCCGTGCGGTTCGGCGGCGCGGCGGTCGCGTTCGATGCGGGCCAAGAGGGGGAGGATGTCCTCGTTGCGGAAGGGCTTGGTGACGAAGTCGTAGGCGCCGAGCTTGCCCGCCTCGACCGCCAGGGGGATGCTGCCGTAGGCGGTCATGATGATCACTTCGGCGTCGGCGAGGTGATTGCCCTTGATCCGCTTGAGCAGCTCGATCCCGTCGACCTTGGGCATTTTCAGGTCGGTGACGACGACGTCGAACCGTTCGGCCTCGATGCGTTGGAGGGCCTCGGCCCCGTCGGCGGCGGTCACCACCTCGTGGCCTTGGGCCTCCAAATCGTGGGCGAGGGTCACCCGCTTGAGTTTCTCGTCGTCGGCAACCAGGATTCTCATAGACGGAAGGCGCGAGGGCGCGACGGTCAGTACGAGGCCATGTCCCAGACGATGTGGTCGGCCAGCGCCGCGATGGTCCGCGCGTCGAGGCAGGCCAGCCCGCCCAGGTCGTCGGGTTGCACGGCCATCGTCGTCACCTTGCCGGCGGCTTCGCCGGGTTCCACGCCGAAATCGGGCTTGGTGTTGCGCACGAGGCTGCCGGGCAACAGCCCGCTGTCCTTCGCCAAGAGCACCATCAGCCGGTCGCAGGTGGTGGCGGTGCTGAGGATGTTGCCGGGCGTCAGATAGGCCTCGCCCGGCGTGATCACCACCGGGAACATCCGCGCCAGGAGGCGCTGCCCGATCTGCCACCCCAAGCCCTCGTTGCGCCACAAGAGCCCTGGGGCCGAAAGCAACTGCACCTTGTGGCCGTTGCGGTTGGTGATGGCGATGCTGCTGATGGGCTCGGAGGGCTCGCGCGGCCGGTCGGTCTTGGGCGGATGGAGTTCGCGGGTTTGGAAGACGGCCGCCAGGATGTCGGCGATCTCGTTGTCGGCGAAGGGCTCGACCGCGTAATAGAAGATCTTGTGCTTTCGGTAGGCCGACTCCCAGTCGCTGCGCGGCGAGCCGACCACGACGATGCGCAGCGTGGGGGCGCGGTCGTTGACCAGGCCGGCGACCGCGGGACCGGCCTCGCCCAGCGACGCGGCATCGAGGAACACGGCGCACCCTTCGGCGTCGGCCAGCGCCGCGGCCACGGCGTCGCGATCCGCCGCCCGTCGCACCCGGCAACCCAACGCCGAGAGCTTCTTGGTCTGTT
>JANLFZ010000215.1:0-510 GCA_024653385.1 Thermoguttaceae bacterium
CACCGCCGCGGGCCCCATCCCTGTGGCGCCGCCCGGCCCGGCATCGACGTTGCCGACCATGTGCAGGTGGTCGTGGTCGATGTAGAGCACTTCCTGGGCGTCCTCGTTCTTGGTCGTGTAGGGGATCGGCCAGCCAACCCGGGTGACTTCGGAGAAGTACACGGTGCACTTGTAGCGGGCGTGATGGAGCTGGGCCGGACCGATCAGAGGATACACGCGGACCGGATCGACCGAATCGGCGATCGGTTCGACCACGATCCGCACGTTGTTGCGCTGGACCTCGTGCAAGAACGGCAGCCCGCCTTCCGTCGGTCGGGCACGCTCCAACGCTCGCATGATCTCGTCGTGCGAAGGCGCGTCGAGCGCCGCGACCGGCCCGCCCGGCGTGAAGGGTTCCAGAACGGGCACGCGCTCGTACCGCTCGTGTTCCCAGAACCGATCTTCTTCCATGTCTTGGAGGTACGGGCTGACCGGGATGGGGTACGCGAAAATGCCAAACCGGGGCCCGTA